>NZ_JNIQ01000001.1:2425000-2700000 GCF_000702585.1 Exiguobacterium aurantiacum DSM 6208
TGAATCATGAGCTGCGGCTTTCGCATCCCGTTCCATTCGTTCACTTGCAAACTGCCCATGAGCGAGACGTGGGACATCTTTGAAATTTCCGAGACGACGTGGCCGAAACCAAAACCGATACCGTCAAGTTCGCGTTTGTCCCCAGCGAGTTGCACTTTCAAATGGGAATTATCACGGCCAATTTGTCGGATGTCACGAAGCCTTGCGTCCGACACGACGACGCGCGGCGATGGATTCCCCATCCCGAACGGGGCAAGTTTACCGATTTCGGCGATCAAGTCGAGCGTCACATCGTTCACGTCGAGTTTCAAATCGACGTTCACTCGGGCGACGAACGTTTCATCCGGAATCGCTTCCGCCTGCTCGTTCAACCGCTTCCGCAGTTCGGCGACGTTTTCTGACAAGAGCGTCATTCCGGCCGCAGCCGGGTGTCCACCGAAGTGCGGAAGGATGTCTTCATTTTTCGATAGTTCCTTGAACAAGTCGAAGCCATCGATCGAGCGGCCCGACCCTTTCGCCTTCCCTGTTTTCGGGTCGTGACAGAGCAAGATGACCGGGCGGTAATACGCCTCGACGAGTCGTGACGCGACGATCCCGACGACACCGGGATTCCACCGTTCGCTCGCAACGACGAGGACGCGATCGTCCGTCATCGATGCCTCGACGAGCTCGGTCGCCTCTTTCGCAATCGTCTTGACGATATCTTGGCGTTCTTTATTTTGTTTGTCGAGCTGTTGTGCGAGCTCGAGCGCTTCCGCTTCCGTCTCGGCGAGGAGCATCTGCAAAGCAGGCATCGCCGAATCGAGGCGACCGGCCGCATTGATCCGTGGCCCGAACGCGAAACCGACCGATTCCTCGTTCAGCGGAGCATCCGTCAACGCGCATACTTCGCGCAGCGCGAGGATCCCAGGACGTTTTGACTCGTCGAGTGCCTTCAGGCCGAGCTTCGCGAGCAGACGGTTCTCGCCATCGAGCGGCACGAGGTCGGCGATCGTCCCGAGGACGGCCAAGTCGAGCAGCTCTTCCGGCATACGGCCGAGCACCGCGTGGGCGACCTTCAAGGCGACACCGGCACCAGCCAACTTATCGTACGGGTACGTGGCATCGAGATGCGGGTGGATGATGGCGAACGCATCCGGGAGCGTCTCTTTCGGCTCGTGGTGGTCGGTGAGAATCAAATCGACACCGAGTTCTTTTAAGAGCGCCGCCTCTTCAATTCCGGAGATGCCGCAGTCGACGGTGATGATGAGCGTGAACCCTTCATTCGCCGCCCAACTGAACGCCTCTTTATTCGGCCCATACCCTTCCGTGAACCGATTCGGGATATAGCATTCGGCCATGACGCCGATTTCGGTCAAGGCGTGCCACATGACGGCCGAGGCGCTCACCCCGTCGACGTCGTAGTCGCCGTAGATGAGGACCATCTCCCCGTCATCAGCCGCCTGTTTCAAGCGTTTGACGACTTTGTCCATCTGTTCAAACAAGAACGGGTCGTGGAACGACAGCTCGTCCTCGATGTGAAGGAACGCTTTCGCCGCCTCCACATCGTGATGTCCGCGTTCGACGAGGAGCGTCGCGAGTTGCTCCGATATATTCAGTTCGGTTTGGATTCGTTCGATAGCGACCGTATCCGCTTCCGGATACACCCACCGTTTTTTTGCATGATACATGTCCTTCACTCCAATCAACTGTTGATTATATCAGATGGAACCGTGGATGTGCCGTCTTGACATTTAAAAAGGTCCCCCGAGCGAACTCGGGAGACCAAGGAATTATACTTCTGGGGCAGGCTCAGCTTTCTTTTTATTGAGTGTCGTCCGTTTAAGGAGCAACCACAAGTAAGAAGCGATAAAGAGCGATGAATACATCCCCATGAACAAGCCGACGAGAAGGGCGACCGCGAAGCCACGAATCGATTCGGCGCCGAACACGTAGAGCGCAAGTGCCGTCAAGATGACGGTGATGACCGTGTTGACCGAGCGAACGATCGTCTCTTGGATCGATTGGTTGACGATTGAGCGGTAGACGTCCATCGACTTGATCTTCCGCTCTTTCTCATACGTTTGAATGTTCTCACGGACACGGTCGAACGTGACGATCGTATCGTTGACCGAGTAACCGATGATCGTCAAGATTGCGGCGACGAAGTACAAGTTGACCTCGATGCCGAAAATCGAGAAAGCGACGATCATGAAGAACGCATCGTGGAGCATCGCGACGACGGTCGCGACCGCATATGAGAATTCAAAACGGAACGTGATGTAGAGAATGATCCCGAGCGAGGCGAGCGCGACCGCATAGATCGCGTTGCGGGCGATGTCGCGGCCGACTTCGGCCGAGACGGTGCTAATGTTCGGGTCGCTGCCGAACGTCTCCGTGAAGACGTCTTTGACAGAAGCGACGTCTTGTTGACCGAGCTGTCCGACGAACGTCACGTTCGCGAGCGTCCCGCCGTCAGCGTACTGGACAGACGAAATCGACTCGTCGACACCGGCTTCTCTAAAGGCGGCTTCTAGTTCTTCTTGCGACACTTGAGTCTCGGACTGGACTTCGACCCGTGTCCCGGATGCGAAGTCGATCCCGAGGTTGAGACCACGGAAGAACAAGATGCCGAGACCGATGATGACGATGGCGCACGAGATGAGGAACATCGTGCGCATATGTTTCACATAGTTCCATTCAGTGAGTTTAAAGTTCACGGATTTCACTCTCCTTCACACCAAACCAGCCTTTGCGCTTGTCGAACAAGCGACTAGCGACGAGAAGGTGCATCAAATAACGTGAGATGAAGACGTTCGAGATGAACGTCATCGCGATTGAGATCATGAGCATGATGGCGAACCCTTTGACCGAGCTCGTCCCGAAGTAGAACAACACCGCGGCCGAGATGAGCGTCGTCAAGTTGGCATCGATGATCGTGCTGAGGGAACGGCGGTTACCGGCGCGGAATGCCGACAACACCGATTTCCCGGAGCGAAGCTCGTCTTTGATCCGCTCCGCCGTGATGATGTTCGCATCGACCGCCATCCCGACCCCGAGGACGAGGGCAGCGATCCCTGGAAGTGTCAACACGGCGTTGATACCGTTGAAGAACAACATGATCAAGTTGATGTAAAGTACGAGCGTGATGATTGAGACGAGACCTGGCAAACGATAGAAGAACAACATGAACAAGAAGACTGCGGCAATCCCGATCAAGGAAGCGAAGACCGTCTTGTCGAGCGCGTCTTGACCGAACTGGGCCGAGACCGACGTCGAGTAGATTTCTTCAAGCTTGACCGGAAGGGCACCGGCGTTCAAAATATCGGCAAGGCGCTGTCCGCTCTCGGCATCGATGCCGCCACCGGAGATGATCGCTTTATCCGACAAGATCGGTCCGTTGACCGATGCGTCCGATACGATTTTCGAGTTCTCTTTTTGAATCTCTGTTTCATACGTGTCGCCTTCTTCAAAATCTAACCAGATGACGAGACGGTTTTCCGGTGCCGGACGTTGCGAGATTTGCGACGTCACTTCACCGAACTTGTCGGCTGATTGGAGCGTCAACTCGACGACCGGCTGACCTTGTTGGTTGTAGCTGATCGAGGCCCCGCGTGGTGCGAGGTCTTTCCCGTCGAGGAGGACGTTGTCGTCGATGTCACGGAACGTGAGCTGTGCCGTCGATGACAATACTTCCCGCGCATCGTTTTGGTTCGATACGCCCGCGAGCTGGACGCGGATGCGGTTGCTGTCCTCGATGCGGATATCAGGTTCCGATACCCCGAGCACGTTGACACGGTTGTTGATGGCGCGAACGGTTGCATTCATCGCCGACTGGTCGATGACGTCGCCGTCCTCGAGCGGCTGCACTTCGTACAGCACTTCGAACCCACCTTTTAAGTCGAGTCCGAGGTTCGTGTTTTTCACGACCCAAGGTGTCGTGAGCACGGCGAGCAAGATCGTGGCGATCATAATGACCGCAAAGATCGCAATATTCCCTTTTTTGTACATACGGCTATTTCCTTTCTAAAACACATGTTCTGTTTGAAAATCTTCTCTCGTTAACATTACAAATATTCTAAACAATTATCAATCGTTTTCCTAAAATTGTAACACCAAACGGTCATTTCCCATGATTGTTTTTGCGTTAGAGACTAAATGTTGCGCAAGGGCAAAACTTGTTGTATGCTGAATTTATCGAAAAATGAAAACTATACACAAAGGAGCTTTAACTTATGGATAGCACAATTCTTTACGCCTTCTTGCTTACCTTATTCGCCGGACTCGCGACCGGCATCGGGAGTATGATCGCGTTCTTCGCCAAACGGACGAACACGGCCTTCTTGTCCGTGTCCCTCGGTTTTTCAGGCGGGGTCATGATTTACGTCTCGTTCGTCGAGATCTTTCCGAAAGCGCTCGAAGAACTGATCGGCGCCCACGGCGAACAGGCCGGGACGATTTATACGGTACTCGCCTTCTTCGGCGGGATGCTGCTCATCGCTCTCATCGACAAGTTCATCCCGTCACCGGAGAACCCGCATGAAGTGAAGTTCGTCGAGACGATGCAAACCGACCCGTCGACGCAAGAGATGGCGACGACGGCGACGGCACAGGCCCCGCTCAACGAAGCGTCTAAAAAACGCCTTCATAAGATGGGCCTGTTCATGGCGCTCGCCATCACGATTCATAACTTCCCGGAAGGTTTGGCGACGTTCATCTCGGCCTTGAACGACCCGGCCGTCGGTCTCGCCATCGCGATCGCAATCGCCCTCCATAACATACCGGAAGGGATCGCCGTCTCGGTACCGATCTATTACGCGACCGGTTCCCGGAAAAAGGCACTCAAATACTCATTCTTATCTGGTCTTGCCGAACCGGCAGGCGCCATCGTCGGTTTCTTGATTTTAATGCCGTTTTTGAGCGACACGGTGTTCGGTCTGTTGTTCGCCGCCGTCGGTGGCATCATGGTGTTCATCTCACTCGATGAACTGTTACCGGCCGCCCGTGAATACGGCCGCGCCCACCATGCGGTGTACGGCATGGTCGCCGGGATGATGGTCATGGCGACGAGCCTTGTGCTCTTAATGTAATAGAAACAAGACTATGACAGTTGAGACTATATGAAAGAGGTCGTTGGAACGGATTATCCGTCTCAACGACCTCTTATTTTTTTCCATATTAATTACTCGTCCGAATTTTCCCGTTCAAAACATTCTAGTGCTTCCACATGAGCAATTCCTCTAAGCCTAGAAAGGTTATTAAGATCAAATTCATTATTCTTCATCCAAATTTGGGCTAAAGACTCACCGCAACTTGCTCGTATCATTTCATCTGTATGTTTATCATTGGCAATGGTCAACAGCGCAGTTTGTATTGATGGGTCATTCGAAACGAAGCCTAAATCTATTGCAGCGTCGTCTCTTTCGGCATCGCTTGCAGTAACGTCTAACACTAGCTCGATTAGATCTTTTGAATTGTCCATCGTTTACCTCGCTCTAAAGTAGTCTGATCATTGATACAAAACAATGAGAGATTGAAGTTTTACACGTCCCTTTCTAGATAAACTTATCATACGATATAAATGACTGATCAAGATAAAAGATTGCAACACCCCGTCTTGAGATGGAGTGTCGCAATCTTTTCGAAAGGATATTTCATCACCTGTTCACTTCGACTTAAGACGTCTTAAACAAATGAACAAGGTCCTTCAGCTCGACCGACATGTGGCTCATCGTCTCGGCGATGCCGTTGATTTCTTGGATGGCGGCGAGTTGCTCTTCCACGTTCGCCCCGGCCTCTTCGACGCTCCGTTGCGTCGATACGGCGTTCGTCGACATATCCTCGACCGAGACGGCAACTTCCGTCGTGTTCGCGCTCACTTCTTCTGTCGCGGCGGCGATCTCGCTCATCTGACGGGACGTCTCTTGAATGACCGAGACGATCTCCTTGAACGCTTCCGCGACTTCCCCCATTTGGGCGACCCCGCTCGAGACGTGTCCGCTCGTCACGTCAAACGCCGACTCGACTTGTTTCGTGTCGCGTTGGATGTCGCCGACGACCGCTTGAATCTGTTTGGCCGACTGTTTCGACTCCTCGGCGAGTTTCCGCACCTCGGCCGCGACGACGGCGAACCCTTTTCCGTGCTCTCCCGCCCGTGCCGCTTCGATGGCGGCGTTCAAGGCGAGCAAGTTCGTCTGCTCGGTGATGGCCGTAATCGAGCGGGTGATTTTCTCGATCTCGAGTGACTGGTTCGAGAGCCGCTCGACCATTTGTTGAGTCAAATCGTTGGCCCGTTGAATCTCCTGCATTCTCGCCTCGGCGAGTTGGATCGTCTCGAGTCCCCCGCTCGCCGCTTCGAGCGTGTGGATCGTCTGTTCGTTCACGCCTTGCGAGGCGGCCGCAATCTGGTTCAGGCCGATGACGGCTTGATTGGCGCCGGACGTACCTTCCTCAGCTCGTTTGGCCGACAATTGGGCGGCGATGTTCATGTCTTCGAACAGACCGGCCACGCCTTGTGTCGTCGTCGCGACGTGATCGGTGCTCGCATACAGTTCTTCCGAGTACGCCGTCACTTTGTCCGAGGCGGCGCCGACTTGGCGAATCAAGCCGACGAGGTTCCGCTTCATATCGTTGAACGCCGTGACGAGGTCCCCGAGTTCGTCGTTCGACTCGACCTCGATGTCTTCTCCCGTCAAGTCGCCTTCCGCGACGACACGTGCCTCATTGACGAGGCGATTGATCGGTTTCAAGAACAGTTTTTGTAAAGCGAGCAACGAGAAGATCCCGATGCCGACCCCGATGACACTAATGATGATCATCCATACGATTGACTGGGCCGCGCTCGTTTGAACGGCATCCGTCTCTGCCGACAATAGCTCGGCTTGATGGGCGACGAGGTCTGTCACCGTCATCCGCACCCGGTCCGTCGTCGGCGTCACGCTCGTGTTGAGCACCGTCTTGAAGCCGATCTCATCTTGTTGTTGCCGGAGCTCGATGGCACGTCCCATCTCGGTATCGAGATGTTGATTGAACTTTTCCAAGTCACCGAGCCAGCTGAGCACCTTCTCGTCTGTCGACGCCGCTTGCAAGCTGTCCATCAACTCATCCCGCTTCTGTTGCGACGCCTCAAGGCTGATGAGCGTCTTCGGGTTCGAGACGAGCAAATAATAGTTCAAATAGCGTTCTGCATCCGTGACGGTGAGCGCCAAATCTTCGGCGATCAACATCTGTTCGAGCCCGTCATTCAAGACGCGGTCGTACTCGGATGTCGTCCGTTGCAACTGATACGAGCCGAGCGCACCGACGAACAAGAGCGCGATGATCGTCGGGACGAGGGCGATCGCCATTTTCCGTCGCATCGAAGCCCGTCCCAATTTTTTGGCTGTTCGAGGCTTCCGTCTCCAGTTCGTCAACTGTCGTACATATCGTTTCACGTCCATGTCCATTCTCCTTCATGTCAAAAGTCTTCTCATTTCGACCTTAATGCAAACGTTTTCACGATGCAATTTGATTTTTGGAAATAAGGTCGATGAATCGACTCATTGACGAAGATTGACAAAAAACAGCCATTTCCGTTATTCTTAAATCGTAATAATTACTGTTTAAGGAGTACACTATGATTCTTTCACATACACGACTATTGATCATCGGCGGCGGCATCCACGGGACGACGCTCGCCGTATCTTATCTCGAACAAGGCGGCAGCCGCGAAGACTTGCTCATCATCGACGCGAACGACCGACTGCTAGCCAATTGGAAAACACAGACGGCGGAAATAGAGATGACCCATCTGCGCTCGACACGGGTCCATCACGTCTCCTCGAACCCGCACGCGTTGAAACAGTTCGCGACGCGTCACGATTATGGGTCGAATCATTTCAAAGACCGGTTCGGCAGACCCTCGCTCGCCTTGTTCAACGATCATTGTGACCGGACGATTCAGGACTTGGAGCTTGAATCTCGCTTGATCGGTAACGAGGCGGTCCAATCGATTGAACGCACGGAGGAAGGATACGTCGTCACCACGACTAATCGCCGCATCATAGCGGAAACCGTTATCGTCTCAACAGGACAATCGAGCACGATGCACCTACCCGAATGGGGTGACTTACCGACATGTCGCCACGTCTTCGCAAAAGAAGACGTACGGGAACGCAATGTCGTGACGATCGTCGGCGGAGGCATCACGGCGCTCCACTACGTGATCGCCCGCGTGAAACAGGGTCATCTCGTCACGCTCGTCACGAAACGCCCGCTCGAAGTGAGCCAGTTCGATGCCGACCGCAGTTTCATGGGTCCGAAAGGGTTGCGCGCGTTTTATGAGCTCGACGACAATTGGCGCGAAAAACGGGCGTTCGTGAAGCGCGAACGAAAACCGGGCACGTCTCCGAACGACCTCGTCTTGAAAGTGAAGCGGTTGATTCGCGACGGGATCATCCATCACGTCATCGGTGAGCCGGTCCGCGACGGTAGCCGGCTCTTCGTCGACGGTGTGTCCGTCCCTTCCGAGGAAGTCGTCTGCTGCACCGGCATCCGGCCAATCGACCCGAATCAGTCGTTTTTACGACCGTTGCTTGAGCAACTTGACCTCCCGCTCACGCCGTGCGGCACACCGGTGCTCGACGAGACGCTCGCCTGGACGGATGACTTCTATATGACCGGTCCTTATGCCGATTTGATTCTCGGACCGTTCGCCCGCGCCATTTACGGTGGACAAGAAGCCGCGCGTCGCATCGTGCCACAGCTCTTGAAGGCCAAACAAAAAGTCTGACCGGGTGTCCGGTCAGACTTTTTTGCTTACTCCGCGAACGAAGCGTTTGCTTTTTTGACGACTTCAGCGATCGCGCTCCGGTTGAAACGGAGGAGCGACTGGTCGCACTTCAACACGACTTGCGTGTCTTCGATTTGGTGGACGACGCCGTGAAGGCCGCCGATTGTTACGACGTGATCCCCACGCTCAAGCGCGTTTTGCATCGATTGAACTTCTTTCTGACGTTTCGTCTGTGGACGGATCAACAAGAAGTAGAATACGACGAAAATAAGGATCATCGGCAATAATGCAATGAGAGTTTCCATGTGTAAAATTCACCCTTTCCTTCAATATCAGGTTCATTATACCGTGAAACTGAAACGTTGTCACACAATGACTGTGGAAGAATTAGAAATTCTTGGCGTTCGGTTTGTTATACCCATATTCTTCGAAAAATTCTTCTTTGAAGTCGCGCAGACGGTCTTCGCGAATCGCTTGACGCACTTGTTCCATCAACTTCACGAGGAAGTGAAGGTTGTGTGTCGAGCAGAGGTGGAGCCCGAACATCTCGTCGGCACGGATCAAGTGGTGGACGTACGCGCGTGAGTAGTTCTTACACGTGTAGCAATCACACTTCTCATCGATCGGCCCGAAGTCGGTCTTATGTTTCGCATGCTTGATCGTCACGCGCCCTTTCGACGTCATGAGCGTCCCGTTGCGGGCAATCCGCGTCGGCAAGACGCAGTCGAACATGTCGATTCCGCGAATCGACCCTTCAATCAACGCGTCCGGCGAGCCGACACCCATCAAATAGCGAGGCTTGTCTTCCGGCATGAACGGCGTCGTGAACTCGAGCGCGCGATACATGACGTCTTTCGGTTCCCCGACCGACAGTCCACCGACCGCATAACCCGGGAAGTCGAGTGAGACGAGATCGGCCGCACTTTGACGGCGAAGGTCCTCGTATTCTCCCCCTTGGATGATCCCAAACAACGCTTGGTCCTCTGGGCGCGTGTGTGCCTCGAGGCAACGCTCGGCCCAACGGCTCGTCCGTTCGACCGACTTCTTCATGTACTCATGTGTCGCCGGGAACGGCGGGCACTCGTCGAACGCCATCATAATATCCGAACCGAGCGCGTTTTGAATCTCCATCGCCTTCTCTGGTGAGAGGAACAGCTTGTCCCCGTTCAAATGGTTGCGGAAATGGACACCCTCTTCTTGGATGTTACGAAGGTCGGCGAGCGAGAACACTTGGAACCCGCCAGAGTCCGTCAAGATGGCGCCGTCCCAGTTCATGAACTTGTGCAGGCCGCCCGCTTGTTTGACGACCTCGTGCCCCGGACGGATCCATAAGTGGTACGTGTTCGATAGGATGATGTTCGCTCCCATCGCTCTCACTTGCTCAGGAGCCATCGTCTTGACGCTCGCCTGTGTGCCGACCGGCATGAAGACAGGTGTCTCGAACGAGCCGTGCGGCGTATGGACGATCCCGTGCCGCGCCCCTGTCTGTTTACATGTGTGAATATGTTCGTATGTGACTGCGTGTTTGGTCATTTGTTCTCTTCCTTCCTCGTGATGAGCATCGCGTCTCCAAAACTGAAGAAGCGGTAACGTTCTTGTACCGCGGTGCGGTACGCGTTCAAGATGATGTCGCGTGACGCGAACGCCGAGACGAGCATGACGAGTGTCGACTTCGGCAGATGGAAGTTTGTGATCAGTCCATCGATTGCCTTCAACTCGACGCCTGGGTAAATAAAGATGTCCGTCCAGCCCGATGACTCGACGAAGTCCCCGTGGTCGCGCACGATCGTCTCGAGCGTTCGGGTCGATGTCGTCCCGACGGCGAAGACGCGGCCGCCGTTCGCACGGACGTCGCGGAGCGCCTCAGCCGAAGCGGCCGACAGCTCGAAATATTCGCTGTGCATCGTATGCTCCTCGATCGAATCGGCCGTCACCGGACGGAACGTGCCGAGCCCGACGTGGAGCGTGAGCGGGATGAGCTTGACGCCTTTCGCTTGTGCCGCCTCGAGCAATTCTTCCGTGAAGTGGAGGCCTGCCGTCGGTGCGGCCGCGCTCCCCCGCTCTTTCGCATACACCGTCTGATAACGGTCTTGGTCGTCGAGCTGCTCGCGGATATAAGGCGGGAGCGGCATCGTGCCGAGCTCATCTAAAATCTCATAGAAGATGCCATCGTAATCGAACTTGAAGCGGCGTCCGCCTTCAGGGAGCTCCTCGACGCACTCGGCGCGGAGAAGTCCGTCACCGAACTCGACGATGGCGCCGACGCGCACTTTCTTCGCCGGCTTGACGAGCGCTTCCCAGACGTCATCTTCCGTCTGCTTCAAGAGCAACAATTCGACTTTGCCGCCCGTCTCTTGCTTCGCCCCGAACAGTCGGGCCGGGAGCACGCGCGAGTCGTTGACGACGAGGGCGTCGCCTGCATGTAAATAGTCGAGCACGTCGCGGAAATGCCGGTGCTCGATGTCGCCTGTGTCGCGGTCGAGGACGAGCAAGCGTGAGCTCGTCCGGTCGAGAAGCGGCACTTGGGCGATCAGTTCTTCTGGTAACTCAAAATCATAGTCGTTTACGTTCAATTGAATGTCTTGCATATCTGTTACTCCTCTTCATAACCAAAATGCGTCTTCGCATACTGGGTGATCATCCGCCCTCGCGGCGTCCGTTGCAGGAAACCTTGTTGCAGCAAATACGGTTCGTACACGTCTTCGATCGTCTGGGCGTCTTCGCCGATCGTCGCGGCGAGCGTCTCGAGTCCAACCGGTCCGCCGCCGAACCGTTCGACCATCGCCCGTAAGAGCCGGTGGTCGACCTCATCGAGTCCGAGCGCGTCGACGTGCAACCGGTCGAGCGCGTCTGAAGCGAGTACCGGGCCGATTTCTTTCGTCCCCGCCACTTGGGCGAAGTCACGGACACGGCGGAGCAACCGGTTGGCGATCCGCGGCGTGCCGCGCGAACGTTTTGCGATGGCACCGCTCGCTTCCGGCGAAATCGAAAGACGGAACAGTTGCGCCGTCCGGCTGACGATGGCGGCGAGTTCGTGCGTCTCGTAATACTCGAGTTTGAGCGTCACGCCGAAACGGTCACGGAGCGGGGCCGAGAGCATTCCGGCCCGCGTCGTCGCGCCGACGAGCGTGAATGGCGGCAAGTCGATGCGGACGCTTCGCGCCATCTCGCCTTGACCGTAGACGATGTCGAGACAATAGTCTTCCATCGCCGGATAGAGAATCTCTTCGATCGTCCGGCTGAGTCGGTGAATCTCGTCGATGAACAACACGTCGCCCGGCTCGAGCGTCGACAAAATCGCCGCCAAATCGCCCGGCCGTTCGATGGCAGGGCCAGCCGTCGTCTTGATGCCGACACCCATCTCGTTGGCGATGATTTGGGCGAGCGTCGTCTTCCCTAACCCCGGAGGACCGTACAGGAGGACGTGGTCGAGCGTTTCACGGCGCAGTTTCGCCGCCTGGATGAAGATGGATAAGTTACCTTTCGCTTTCTCTTGTCCGATATATTGCTCGAACTTTTGCGGGCGCAGGCTCCACTCTTCTGAATCTTCATATTGTTGATGGGATTGTGACAACAACCGTTCGTCCATAGCTTCCTCCTTATTTCAACAACAACTGCAAGGCGCGCTTTATGTAAGCGTCTGTCGTCAAGATTTCTGCGCTCAGTTCTTTCCGGACCCGAGCGATCTCACGCTCCGAGTAGCCGAGGGCAACGAGCGCCTCGCACGCCTCGTCGAGTTCGGATGCGCCTTGGGCGAACAAGCCCGTCTGTGGCACGTAGTCCGGGGCGAGCTCGGAAAGCTTCCCTTTCAAGTCGAGCGCCATCTGTTTGGCCGTCTTCTTGCCGACGCCAGGGAACTTCGTCAAATACTTCTCATTCTCGGTCTCGATCGCGTCGATCAAGGCGTCCATGTCGCCCGATGCGACGATAGCGAGCGCCCCTTTCGGCCCGATACCGTTGACGCCGAGCAATTTATTGAACAGCTCACGCTCCCGGCGTGACCGGAAACCGTATAGCGTCTGTTGGTCTTCGCGCACGTAATGGTGCGTAAACACGATTACATGTTCGTCTTGTTCACGATAAAAAAACGGGTTAGGCACATTTACTTTGTAGCCGACGCCCGAAACATCCAACGTTATATATTCCGCGCACACATAGGCGACGGATCCTTTTACAAATTCAATCACGGTTTAATCTCCTCTTCATGGGAAAACTGCATTCATTGTACCATAACCGCCGCCATGAAAAAAGGACAGGCGATTTGCCTGTCCTTACCGTGCGAGCATCCGTTCAAGGGCGCGTGTCGCCCATTTCGTCGTCTCCGAATCGACACGGATGACGTTCACCGGATCCGTTTCAAGCGACTCGAGCGACCAGAGCAGATGCGGCAGGTCAATCCGGTTCATCGTCAGGCACGGGCACATGTACGGGTTGAGCGAGACGATGTCCTGCTCGGGGTGTGACGCCGCGAGTCGGTTGACGAGGTTCATCTCGGTCCCGACGGCCCACTTCGTCCCGGGCGCGCTCGCCTCGATTTGGTCGATGATATAAGACGTCGACCCGGCCTCGTCCGCTGCCTGCACGACGTCAAACGTACATTCCGGATGGACGATGACGCGACGCTCCGGGTCATGTTTCCGTAGTCCTTCGATTTGGGCGACGTTGAACTTCTCATGGACCGAGCAATGCCCTTTCCACAAGATGACACGGACGTCCTCGACGTCACCTGAGTAGTCGAGCCGTTCGCGAAGCGGGTCCCAGACGGCCATCGCCTCGAGCGGCACCCCTAAATCATACGCCGTGTTCCGCCCGAGGTGTTGATCCGGAAGAAAGAGGATCCGCTCCCCTGCTTCGAGCGCCCAGCGGACGATATCATGCGCGTTCGATGACGTGACGGTCGCACCGCCGTTCTTGCCGACGAACGCTTTGATGGCTGCCGTTGAATTGACGTAAGTGATCGGGATGATGCTGTCGCCGAGCAAGTCCGTCAGTTCTTCCCAGGCGATCTCCGTCTGATCGATATCAGCCATGTCGGCCATCGAACAACCGGCCCGCATGTCCGGCAAGATGACGAGCTGATCTTCGCGCGTCAACATGTCGGCCGTCTCGGCCATAAAATGGACGCCACAGAAGACGATAAACTCGGCCTCGCTCATCTGTTCGGCAAGGCGTGCGAGCTGGAGCGAGTCTCCCGTCGCATCCGCGAACTGGACGACCTCATCTTTTTGATAATGGTGGGCCGGTAAAAATAGGCGACGGCCGAGCTTCGCTTTAATCGCCTCGATGCGTGCCTCCATCTCTTCAATCGACAGGTTCGTATATTCGATTGGCATCGTGCCTAATCGTTGCATGTTTGATTCCTCCTCCTAAATTTAAGCTACAATCGAGCGCCGTCACCGAATGGGTCAGCTGGCCGACCGAGATGACGTCGACGCCGGTGTCGCGATACAAGGCAATCGTCTCGAGTGTGATGCCGCCTGATGCCTCGGTTTTAATATGCGACGGGACGAGCGTGCGCCAAGCCTTCAGTTCTTCTGGCGTCCGGTTGTCGAACATGATGATGTCGGCGTTCGCCGCAATCGCCTCATGGAGCTGCTCGCGCGTCTCGACCTCGACTTCGATAGGGGTTGTATGGCCGGCAAGCATCCTGGCCCGTTCGACCGCATTCGTGATGCCGCCGAGCGCCGTGATGTGGTTGTCTTTAATCATGACGGCATCGTCGAGCCGGAGCCGGTGGTTCTTCCCGCCTCCCGAACGGACGGCATGCTTCTCGAGCATGCGCAGTCCCGGCGTCGTCTTCCGCGTGTCCGTGACGGCGATCGTCGGGTCGTCGAGCGCCTCGACGCAGCGCCGTGTCATCGTGGCGATGCCGCTCAAGTGTTGGACGAGGTTCAACAGCACCCGTTCCGTCTCGAGAAGCGTCCGTGTCTTGCCCCGCAACGTGAAGAGTTCATCCCCGATCGAGACGTTCGTGCCGTCCGAGAGGCATGACTCGACGACGAGCCGTTGCATCTGGGCCAGCTCCAAGACGACGTCCATACCGCAGAACACCCCGTCCATTTTGGCGGTGACCGTGGCGAATGACGTCTCGCGCTGATCGATCAATCCGCTCGAGATATCGCCGAAGCCGATATCCTCATGTAGAAACACCTTCAGCTGTTCGCGCAAAGCGATCTTGTTCATATGTATCCTCCGTCCTCATCATGGCGCGGGCCAAGAGCCGCGCCGCTTGTAGACTCAACGTCTGTTCACTTAATTGTCTTGTCACGTGTTTCGTCAGTGCCAGTTGTTGGGTATTTTCTAAGAAACTTGCGATTTTGCCTACTTGCGGTGAGATTGTCAACCATTCCCCAATCTGTTGCCGATAGCGGCCGAACAGATCATCCGACACCTCAAATCCGATCGTCTCGTTCACCGTGAACGGCGTCTCCTCCACCACCATCGCTGCCGCCACCCGTTTTCCGAACACCCAGCATTCAAGTAATGAGTTCGATGCGAGCCGATTTTGTCCATGGACGCCCGTATCGGCGACCTCCCCAACCGCATACAATCCGGCGACGGTCGTTCGCCCGAAGGCGTCGACGTCGACCCCGCCCATATGGAAATGCAGGCCGGGCCGGACCGGTACACGGCGGACGTCAATCCCGTGCGCGACACACGTCGCCATCAGTTTCGGGAACCGTTCCCCGAGCCGTTCGACACGACCCGTATCCAAGTACACCGGTCCGTCATGGTCCGTGAGCGTCCGGGCGACTGCATCTCTCGGGGCGAGGCTGCCGAGCGGGTGCTGTTCCATCACATGACGTCCGGACGCGTCGACGAGTTTGGCTCCCGCCCCGCGCAGCGCTTCCGTCACGAGATGAGGCGAATCGACCGCGAGTAGCGTCGGATGAAACTGGATCCGGGACAAGTTCGTGAGCCTTGCCCCGACCGCTTCCGCCAAGACGAGCCCGTCCCCTGTGACCGAGCGACAGTTCGACGTCCAGTCGATGAGACCGCCGATGCCGCCGGTCGCGAGGACGACGGCCCCGGCCTGAACGTGGAGGCGCGTCTCGCCGTTGAAACCGGTCGCCCCGCTTACGCGGTCACCCGTCTTCGTCAACGTGTCGATGAGGACGTGCTCCATGACGGTCACGTTGTCCGGAAGTTTACGCCGTAGCGTCGCCATCACATGGCGTCCCGTCTCATCGCCACCGACGTGAAAGATCCGATTCAGGCCATGTGCCCCTTCTCGACCGACCGCGTATCCGGACCCATCGCGGTCGAAACGGATGCCGAAACGTTCCATCTCTTGAATCGCCGTCCGTCCTTCCTCGACGAGTGTGTAGACACGATCGGGCACGGCCGCGTATTTCGAGGCGATGAGCGTATCGCGTTCATGGTCGACGCTAGACGGTTCCAAGTAGGAGCTCGCAATCCCGCCTTGGGCCAAGTCCGAGTTTGAACTCGTCAGTTCATGCTTGGAGACGAGCAGGACGTTCAACGCCCGAGGCAGATGAAGAGCGACCGTCACGGCAGCCAACCCGGCTCCGATAATCAACACATCGACTTTTTCAAACTGTAAAGACATCTGTATATCACCTGTTTTTCATATGTAATGTTGACTTGTAAACTAGTTTCGCATAGTTTTGTGAAGAAGACAACATGAGAAAAGAGGGACATCTGATGAACCGATACTTCGACTACGCCGCCACCCATCCGATGACGAAAGCTGCGCTCGACCATTATACGGCGATGGCACGCGGCGTCTACGGCAACCCGTCCTCCCTCCACAGCGCCGGATTCATGGCGGAAGATTATGTGACGGAAGCGCGACGACTCATCAAGCAAGCACTCGGACTCGACATGCTCCGCGGGAAACTGCTCTTCACCGGAAGCGGTTCCGAGAGCAACTACATCGCGCTGACGAGTCTCCGGAAACGAATGAAAGGAAAAGAAGTGATCACGTCGTGGCAAGAGCACGACTCCGTCTCCTTGCTCCTTGACGAGTGGGAGGTTGAAGGCGTCACCGTCCATCGCTTGAAACTGAAAGACGGCCGTTTCGACCATGAGACGTTCACAGGGCTGCTTGACCGGGACATCGGGCTCGTGACGTTCCAGCACGTCAATTCGGACACGGGTTGGGTGTTGCCGCTCCATCACATCCTTTGCCAACTGAAATACAAGAAAGTGCTCTTTCATGTCGATGGGGTCCAAGCGCTCGGGAAGATCCCGGTCTCCGTCGACGGGATCGATGCCTACTCGTTCAGCGCCCATAAAGTCGGAGGACCAAAAGGCGTCGGGGGACTGTACATGGAACGGCTGCTCCCTCCGCCCTATTATCCCGGTCATCACCAGTATGGGATTCGACCGGGTACAATCGACGTGCCTGGCATCTGCGCTTTCGTCAAGGCGTTCACAGAACGACACGAACAACGGACACGTCATGAAAGAAATTTCTTATCGTTTCGTGCTATCTTGAAAGAGAAGACATCGTCTCACGTGCAATGGCTCGAGTTCGACGACCAAAGCCCGGCCATCAGCTCGTTCGTCTCGAACCGGCGTGACGGCCAGTGGTGGATGACCGAACTCGATGCACTCGGATTTCAAGTGTCCGCCGGCTCGGCTTGCCGGGCCGGACAGAACGGTCCGAACCGGATGCTCGAATCGCTCGGGTTCGAGACGAGCGCCTGCCACGGCCTCGTCCGGGTCTCGTTTGGTGAGGGCACGACCACAGAAGGTGTGTCAGCGCTCGCTGACGCCATCGTCACTTTAGCAAGGAGAGTTGAATCGTATGAACAAACGCTTAGCCGGTGAAGAACGCCGGCGTACGCTATTAGAACTGATTGAATCGAGCACGGAACCGATCACCGGGGCCGAGCTCGCCCGCCACGTCGCGGTCAGCCGGCAAGTCATCGTCCAAGACTTGTCGCTGTTGAAAGCGAAAGGACATCAGATCGTCGCGACCGCCCGTGGATACGTCTATCTTCCGGGTGAGGCGGCGCCGTCCGCCTATACGCGAAAAATCGTCTGCCGCCATACGGCCGACGAGATGGAAGCCGAGATGAACGCCATCGTCGACGAAGGCGTCACGATTCGCGACGTCATCATCGATCATCCCGTCTACGGGTCGATCACCGGACAGCTCATGGTGAAGAGCCGCCGGGACGTCCGTGCCTTCCTCGAACGGGTCGTCGCCAATCAAGCCGCCCCGCTGTCCCATCTGACGGACGGCCTGCATATCCATACGCTCGAAGCCGACAGTGAGGAAGCGCTCGACGCCGCCGTCCACGAACTCGACCGACTCGGTATCCTCGTGTCGGCCCTCGATTAAAAGATGTCACGTTTTTGTGACATCTTTTCTTTTGCTTTCTCGTCCCGTCCGTTATACTGATGGATGGGTATGATTTCCTATTCTAGTTATGAAAGGAGTGACGCAACGTGTGGCACTTCCTCGAGCAGCTCTTAGTCGGATGCGGTGTGTTCAGCATTCCGCTCGGTATTATCGTCCAATTGATCCCGAACGAGCTCGTCCTTGCTTATGGCGGGTATCTCGTCGGTTCCCATGACGCGTCGTTCCTGCTCATTTTCGTGCTCGCCTGGTCAGCGTTCGTCGCGAGCCAGGTCGGCTTATATTGGATCGGACGCTACGGTGGACGTCCGGTCGCGCTCAAGCTATATCGCTCGTTCCGCATCAAACACGACAAACAGCTCCAGGCCGAGGCGTGGTTTGAGAAGTACGGGGCTTGGATCGTCTGTCTCAGCTTGATCTGGCGACAACTGTTCGCCATCAGCGCCGGTGTCATGCGCCTATCGTTCCATAAATTTTTCGTCGTGACGACGATCGTCTTCGCCGTCTGGTCGTTCGCGTTCGTCAAAGTCGGGATGATGCTCGGGAGCAACTGGCGTCAAATCGGTGAATTCATGCACGGGTTCGGCCCGTACGTCGGGTTCGGCATCGCCTTGTTCTTCCTCATCCGGTATATCCGCTCGAATCCGAGCATCATAAAAAAGTCAGCTTGAGCGATCGCTCGAGCTGACTTTTTGAATAGAGGGAAACTGTCGTGTCACGGCGAATACGTCAATGTGAGACAATCACGACTCGTCGAATCAAGACGGCAACCGTCAAAGGAGGAATTTTTATGTTCCATCGTCGAAAAACGTATACGATTCGCCCTGAACGTCTAGAAGAATTCACAGCCTTTTTCCATACATACCTGTATCCGATCCAGGTATCGCATGGCGCGCGGCTCGTCGGTCGTTGGGTGACCGAGGACAAGACCGAGGTCATGGCGCTGTGGGAGTACCGGGACCGGGAACATTATGAACAAGTCGAACGGGACTACCGCTCGAGCTCGCTCCGCCGTGAGGCGATGAAGAAGCGGGCCCGGCTCGGGAAAGATCTCTACATCAAGTCGAGCGAGGAGTTCATGATACCTACCGGGCACTACACGCCGCCGCGCACGATCGTCTCGGTGACAGCGTACGTCACGAACGAGCAAGGCGAGGTGCTCCTCGTCCAGAACACGCACCGGAACGACACGTACGAGATGCCGGGCGGTCAAGTCGAAGAGCATGAATCGATCGTCGACGCCGTTCATCGCGAAGTGAAAGAAGAGACCGGCGTGGACATCGAGATCGACGGCATCACCGGTATTTATCAAAACGTGTCTTCCCGCGTCCTCTGCGTCACGTTCCGGGCCCGATACGTATCGGGCGACCTCGCCCCTCAAGAAGGCGAGACGCAAGAAGTCGGCTTCTTCAACGTCGACGCGACGAACGTGTCGGACTATATCAAGCGCGAGCATTTCCAGATGCGTTTCCTCGATGCGATCGACCCGACGTATTTGCCGCACGCGATTTACAAAGTCCGGCCGTACGAACTGCTCGAACGTGTCGAGCGCCATCATACCGTCTGACGACGAAAGGGACCCCCAACGATGGAGGTCCCTTTGTCTTATGCTTCTTCAGCCGGTTCGGATTGGTTCGTCTCGACCAATAACTTGCGGACGCGGCGTTTTTCGACGTGGAGAACGGTGAACGTCATGTCCTCATACGTGACACGCGCCCCTTTCTCTGGGATGTCGCCGAGCAGCTCGACGAACCATCCTCCCATCGTATTCGAGTCTATTTCAGGTTCTTTAATGCCCATCTCTTCAGCAAACTCATCGACGTCCATGTCAGCCATGCACTCGTACACGCCTTCACGAAGGCGTCTCAAGTAGACGACCGACTCATCGTGCTCGTCCCAAATGTCGCCGACGAGTTCCTCGAGCATATCCTCGAGTGTGATGAGTCCTGCCGTGCCCCCGAACTCATCGAGGACGACGGCCATGTGCGATTGTTTTTGCTGCAGAACCGGGAGCAGTTCAATCAACTTCGTCTGCGGTGAGACGTACGTGAGCGGACGGATGAGCGTCCGAATGTCGGTCACTTCATCCCGTACCATCGAACGGAGGAAATCTCGTTCTGACAATACCCCGATGACGTTGTCGATCGAGTCTTTGTAGACCGGCAAGCGAGAATGCCCGCCGCTGAAAATCGTGTCTTTGATTTCTTCGAGCGAATCGTCGATGTCGACGGCGAGGATGTCGATCCGCGGCGTCAACACGTCATCGACAGTGATGTCGTTGAACGCGAAGGCGCTATGGACGAGTTCGGCCTCGGTCTCACCGAGTACCCCTTCCTCTTCCCCCATATCGACGAGCACTTTCAGCTCTTCTTCCGTCACCGAAGGCTCTTTAGCCTTCATACCGAGGACACGAAGCGTCAAACGTTTCAGCCCGGTGAAAAGAATCGTGATCGGCTTCAACACTTTCACCAAGAAGACGAGAATCCCGCTGATGAGCAACGAATATTTCTCGGCGAACTCTTTGGCGAGCGATTTCGGCAAAATCTCTCCGAAGATCAAGATGAGAACCGTCGTCGCGAACGTTGAGACGAGCAGTCCCGTCCCGCCGCTGAAAATCGACGTGGCGATCGCCGTCGCGACGGTCGCCGAACCGATGTTGACAATGTTGTTCCCGACGAGGATCGTCGAGAGCGTGTCGTCAAACCGATCGACGAGGTCAAGGACGCGCTTGGCGCCTTTATCCCCGTCTTCACTCATCCGGATCATCCGGACCCGGTTGACACTCGAGAGCGCGGTTTCCGCTGACGAGAAGAAAGCTGATAACAAAATCAAGACTGCATAAAGAATTAAACTAGACGAGGGCACAGGGTCCACGTTTACTTCACACTCCGTTTCCTATTTCAAAAGATTATTCGACAAACTCGAACTCGAAGTCGAGGATTGCCACGACGCTTCCGTCCTCGGCACCGAGTTTGCGGAGATCGTCGTCGATTCCCATTTGGCGCATTTGACGGGCGAATCGTTTGATCGACTCGTCGTGGTCGAAGTTCGTCATCTTGAAGAGTTTCTCGATGCGCGGCCCCGTGATCACGAAGCGATCGTACTCATCGATGTTGATTTGATACCCTTTCTCTTCCTTCTCGTAACGATAGACGACGCGCGGTGTCGCCGTCTTCTCTTCGAGCTCTTCGAGTGGGAATTCAGGCGTAGCATCCACAAGGTTAGCTACTTCGATGAGAAGGTTGCGAAGTCCTTCTTTCGCGAGTGCCGAGATTGGGAAGACTTTGACGTCATCACCGACTTTTTGCTGGAACTCAGCGAGAAGCTCTTCTGCATCCGGCATGTCCATCTTGTTGGCGACGACGATTTGTGGACGCTCGAGGAGACGTAAGTTGTACGACTCGAGCTCACGGTTGATCGTCGTGTAGTCTTCGAACGGGTCGCGCCCTTCCATGCCGCTCATATCGATCATGTGGACGATGACTTTCGTCCGTTCGATGTGACGGAGGAACTGGTGACCGAGGCCGACGCCTTGGCTCGCCCCTTCGATGAGTCCTGGAAGATCGGCCATGACGAAGTCACGGTCGTCCGCCGTCTTGACGACACCGAGGTTCGGTGTGATCGTCGTGAAGTGGTACGCTCCGATTTTCGGGCGTGCCGATGAGACGACCGACAACAACGTCGATTTCCCGACTGACGGGAAGCCGACGAGGCCGACGTCCGCGAGGAGTTTCAACTCGAGGCGAAGTTCGCGCTCTTGTCCTGGTTCCCCGTTTTCCGCGATCTCAGGTGCAGGGTTCGATGGCGTCGCAAAACGACAGTTCCCGCGTCCACCGCGTCCGCCTTTGGCGATCGTCGCGCGTTGGCCATGCTCTGTCAAATCGGCGATGACGGTATCCGTCGCCGCGTCAAAGACGATCGTGCCTGGTGGGACTTTGACGACGAGCGGCTTCGCGCGACGTCCATGCATCCCTTTCGACATTCCTTTTTCACCGTTATTGGCGATAAACTTTTTCGAGAAACGGAAGTCGACGAGCGTACGCAAGCCTTCTTCTACTTCAAAGATGACGTCGCCGCCGTGACCGCCGTCACCGCCGGCAGGGCCTCCGTCCGGGACATATTTTTCGCGGCGGAATGCAACCATCCCTTTACCGCCGTCTCCAGCTTTTACAAAAATATTAACCTGATCGACAAACATTTATTTCCCCTCCTTTAAACGAAACGTAGAACATTCTACGGTCTGTTCGTACACTTCCTCTGGCGTGAACACGCCTTCCGGCACGTTGCCGAAGACGCGAACCGTCAAGCCGTCCGTGAACGTCACATGAATCGGTCCATCCGTTCCTGACAGAAGACGGACGAGCTTGTCCGCCACGCGCGCGTCGTCGAACGACACGCGGTCGGTTGATACCGTATAGGTCAACCGCCCTTCCCAATTCGCCTGAATGACGACGATACTCGTCGCCGGTACGTTCAAGCGAACGAGCGCACTCTCTTCGTCGGCGTGCTGACGATAGCGATCGTACAGCTCCTCGAGTTTATCAGGCTCAAGCGCCGCATACAAAGAGATCATCTGAAGCCGATTCATCCATTCGTGACGGACGGTCGATACTAATTTTAGTGCTGCCTGTGAGTCCATTTGATCCTCTCCTAGAAAAAAAGACTCTAACCAAATAAGTGGCTAGAGTCTTCTGCGTGGTTCTACTTACGCAACTGGGTAAACGCTCACTTGTTTCTTGTCGCGACCAAGACGCTCGAAGCGTACTACGCCGTCAACTTTAGCAAACAATGTGTCGTCGCCACCACGGCCGACGTTTTCACCTGGGTGAATTTTCGTACCGCGTTGACGGTAGAGAATCGATCCAGCTGAAACAGTCTGTCCGTCAGCGCGTTTAGCGCCGAGGCGTTTCGAAATCGAGTCACGACCGTTTTTAGTCGATCCTACTCCCTTTTTCGATGCGAAGAACTGAAGGTTCAATTGTAACATGAGGTCCACCTCCTATTGTTCAATTTGGATATAATCACCGTAACTTTGGGCGACCGTGTCTAGTTGCACGATCATCCCTTCTAGTAACAGTTGGGTGCGAGTCATATCCTCCGGTGATAAATCAGGATACGTCTCGACATAAAAGTAACCACCCTCTGTTTTGTCTGCCATTTCTACGAGAAGCGACTGGCCAGCGAGTACCTCGACAGCGTTATACGCCCCAAAGATGATGGCGGAAACGCCGGCACACACTAAGTCAGAACCGGGTTCAGCAAAGTTGGCGTGACCTGTCACTTCGACGGAACGAATCGACTTCGTCTCGTCTCGTCTGACCGTTACTCGAATCATAAATTACGCTTCGATTTTCTCGATGCGAACTTTCGTGTAAGGCTGACGGTGACCTTGCTTACGACGGTAGTTTTTCTTAGCTTTCATTTTGAAGACAGTGATCTTCTTCGCGCGACCGTGTTTAACGACAGTTGCTACGACTTTAGCGCCCTCTACGAGTGGAGCTCCGACTTTAACATCGTCACCACCAACGAAAAGAACTTCACCGAATTCTACAGTACCCTCGACATCAGCATCGAGTTTTTCGATGTAGATCTCTTGACCTGCTTCAACTTTGATTTGCTTACCACCAGTTTTGATGATTGCGTACATATACGTGCACCTCCTTGTTTAACTCAGACTCGCCATCCAGGGCAGGGCAAAACCGTTTCAACCCGTTCTGTGCGGTTGTAGCCATTTGGGTGCTTCCAAACGAACTAACGTTATAGATGATACCACTCTCGTTCAAACGTTGTCAACGACGTTGTACGAAATTTTGACATTCCTCGGCCGTCCCGAAAAAGGCGATGCCCGGCTCCCCTTTGATGAACAGCACTTCAAAGCCGAACGCGTCCCACTTCCCGTCTTGCCATTTCTGTGGCAGCGACAAGACGACGCCGTCGTGCGCCCCCAAGTCGAGGAGCGCCCGTTCGAGCCGAGAGAAGACAGCGAGCTTCGATGGACGCCCGTCACGCACCATCCGGTCTTGAATCGAGCGACCGGTCCGTTCCCGTGACAGTTCGAACAGCCCCATCTTCGTGAAGCCGTATATTTCGACGCGCCGCGGGTCCCGCGCCCCGACTTCTTTCATCTTTTTCAATAGACGTGTCTGACCGTCTTTTGAGCCGCGCAGGAAGTCGATGACGACCATGCCGCCGATGTTGCGAAGCCGGAGCTGCTCCATAACCGTATAGAGCGCCGCCTCGTTGATCGTGTCCGCGGCCCGCCCTTTGTCTTTGACGGCGACGTTTTTACCGCTGTTGACGTCGATGACGGTCATCGTCTCGACTTGTTCGATCAAGACGTACGCCCCGCCCTCGAGCCAGGCGACACGGCTCTCGAGCTTGTCGATCGCGTCGTCGAGCCTGAGCGCCTCTTTCATCCGTCCTTTGCCGACGTGGCGTTCGACCGGGATTTCGAGACGCTCGAGGCGCCGTTTCGCCTCAGCGTCGTTCGTCGTGACCGACTCGACCGCGTGTCTGCGGGCGAACTGCTCACAGAGGAGCTCGTCTTGCCCGAAGCGGTTCTGTTCGACGTCACGGGCTCGGGCGCGCAAAAGTTCGAGCTCTTCCTGTAGCGCTTTCGGACTCGCCTGGCCGGACTCCGTCCGGAACAACACCCCTTCTGCCTCGGTGAGATCAAACACTTTAGACAGCCGGTCCTGTGTGACGAGGTCGAGCTTGCGGCTGTACAGCTGTCGTCGCCCGTACGGGAAGTAGACGACATAGCGCCCGCCGAAACGGATGTTCTCCGTCACTTTATGATGCTTGCCGTTGATGCCTTCTTTCGTCACTTGGACGAGACGTTTCTCACCGACGACCGCCGCTTGCCCGATCGTCGGGACGTCCGGGTACGACGCGAGCGCCTTCAGCGTCTCGGCGATCGGCAGGAAGAACGTCGTCGCGCCGTCGGTCAAAAATGCGGCCCCGAGCGACGGGTGGATGCGTTCGACCGCCGCCTCTAGTATCGTCCCGACCGACAGTTGGTCGATGAACCGTTCCTCGACCTCGAGCAAACGCTCCCCGTCGACGAGCATCGCCCGTTCGATCGATGGCGTCCGTTCATAGATGAGTTTCATGCACCTCTCTCCTTTCGACACAAAAAGGCAACTTTCGTTGCCTTTACGCTTTTTTCATTCCAAATTTCATCATGAGCCGTGTCCAGAAACCGACTTGTTTTTTCTCGGTTTGAATCGACATGAGCGGCACCGACTCACCGAGGATGCGGCGCGTGATGTTGCGGTACGCTTGTCCGGCGTTGTTGTCCGGATTCATCGTCACCGGTACCCCACGGTTCGCCGCGGCGATGACTTCTTCATCGTCGACGACGACGCCGAGGAGGTCGATTGACAAGATGCGCATGATATCATCGATGTCGAGCATGTCGCCTGATTCGACGAGATGGTTTTTGACACGGTTGACGATCAATTTCGGCGCGGCGACGTGCTCGGCTTGTTCGAGCATGCCGATGATGCGGTCCGCGTCTTGGACGGCCGCCTTCTCCGGCGTTGTCACGACGACGGCCTCGTCCGCGCCGGCGATCGCGTTCATGAACCCTTGCTCGATGCCGGCCGGGCAGTCGATCAACACGAAGTCATACTCCGTCTTCAACTGGTCGATGATCTCTTTCACTTGTTCCGGTTGGACCGACGTCTTGTCTTTCGACTGGGCGGCCGGGAGCAAGTACATCTCTTCGAACCGTTTGTCGCGGACGAGCGCTTGATGCAGCTTGCACTGGCCGTTGATGACGTCGACGAGGTTATAGATGCTTCGGTTGTCGAGTCCGAGGACGATGTCTAAGTTCCGGAGACCGATGTCCGTATCGACGAGACAGACCGAGTGGCCGGATAACGCAAGACCGGTCCCGAGGTTCGCGGTCGTCGTCGTCTTCCCGACGCCACCTTTCCCCGACGTCACGACGATGGCCCGACCTTTCTTCACTTCTTTCGCTGTATGTACAGGCTCTACTACTTGCTCCATCAAACTCACCCTCTCTGTAATTCCATTGCATATGCGTCTTTCAATCCTGTCATGACTTGACGAAGACGCGTCATTTCAATGCCCTGATTTGTCTGATACGCGCAACCCATCTCGATTTCCGGAAGCGGTTCATCTCCGTCTGACGCGAGCACGTGCTCGCCAATCGCCAGAAACTTTGGATGGAGCAGACTCGCGGTGATCACCGCGTCCTCCCATCCTTCGACACCGGCCCGGACATTTCCTCGTATCGTGCCTAAACAATAGATGCTTCCCGTCGCCCGTACTTCTGAACCCGGGTTGATATCCCCGATGATGAGCACCGAGCCGTCAAACGAGAGCACTTGTCCGCTACGGATCGTCCCGCTATGGTAGTGGAACGTTTTCTTGCCGTACGTCGCTTTCGCCTCTTCGGTCAGCATGACCTCACTCGAAAGCTCCTCGATATAAAAAACGCCATGACGAGCAACGACTTCACGAATTTGACGTGACAGCTCCTCGTCCAAATAACGAGTTCCCGCGTGCAATTTGAGTGCAATCTTCCCAGAGGGCGGCTCCATTTCTTGCAACGTGGCCTCTAACTCTAGGAGCACCTCGTCGATGCCACTTCTTGGATTGAAGTGGATTGCAATCCCGTTGCGATGTCCTTTAATCGTAATGTGTCGTTTACGCTCCATCATGGCTACCCTCTCTTCGCTACAGGTCGCGGCGCCACGTATCGCGTCATCGGGTAATAGAGCACCGCGATGGCGATCGCATTGACGAACAACGTCCCTGGAATCTGTTCAACTAATAGTGTTTGAATGGTCATGGTCGTCCCGCCGATTGCTGCCATCACACTGTAAATCGTGAAGGAGAAGACAAGCATCATAAACGTGAACGTGATGACGACCGAGAAGAAGTTCTCACCTATATATTTTAACACGAAGCTGACTAAGAGAGGAATGAGTGAAAAAGTAAATAAGTAAATTCCGAGCAAGTCGGTGTAGACGATGTCATACAATAACCCGAACACGAGCCCGAAACCGAGTGCCGACTCCCAGCGGCCATACAAACTAATATACATGAGCCCGATCAACGTCAAAGACAAAAACGGGGTCATGTAGTGCCACGAATAGATGGCGGCCCATGTCCCTTCAATAAGAAAGAGGAGGAACAGGGCGATGAACACTCTCATGTTACTCACCGGCTGCTCCTCCTTCCTCAGGACCCGTCAAGAACGGCTCGACGAGCGTTCGATCGATGACGAACATTTGCGAAAACTCGTTGAAGTCCGCCTCTGGCTTGATGCGGGCAACTTGAGACACGCCGTACTCGTCGGTCTCGATTGATTCGACCGTCCCGATGACGAGACCGGCCGGATAACGTCCGCCAAGGCCTGACGTCGACACGATCTCGCCTTCTTTCAACTCGACGCTGTTCGAGATCTTCGTGAAGAAGAGCTCGTTCGTCTCGCTGTCGAATCCGTCGATCGTCCCGTACGTCGCTTTGCCGTCCGCATCGTTGACGACCGCCGAGACGTTATTCGTCCGGTTGTTGTCGCTGAGCAGTTGGACTTGTGACGTGTAGGCACTCGCTTGGATGACGCGACCGACCATACCGCCGGCGGCCGTGACGGCCATCCCTCTTTCGACGCCGCGTTCTTGACCGACGTTGATCGTCACGTAACGCTGCCAGTCGTTCGGTGTCCGTCCGATCACTTCGGCCGGGATCAAGTCGAAGTCACGAAGCGACGTTTCGCTCGCCTCAACCATCTTACGCAACTCTTCGTTCTCCCGGCGAAGGTCTTCGGCTTCGACCGACACTTCAGCATATTTCGTCAAATGTTGTTTCAACTGACGGTTTTCTTCATAGATGTCGCGGACGTCCGAAATCGAGGACACCGTGCTGTCCATCCAGCCGATCGGCACGGTGAACACCCGTTGGAACGTCCCGACCACATCACGCGTGACGTCTTGGTACCAGGCAGATTCCGATCGTCCTCGAATCGAAACTCCTAAAATGACGACGAACAAGATAATACCAATCAGCGTGATGATGAGCTTTTTATTGCGTACGAACCGGCTCATCGCTTTTCACCTCTCATCGACGCGACGAGATGCCTGATTTTGAACGGAGGACGTCCATCATTTCGAGAGATTTTCCAGTCCCGATGGCGACACAGTCGAGTGGCTCATCCGCGACGAGCGTCGGGATGTGTGTCTCATCCGAGATGACATCGTCCAAGTTTTTGAGGAGTGCCCCACCGCCTGTAAGGACAATCCCGCGGTCCATGACGTCAGCCGCGAGTTCAGGTGGCGTCTGTTCGAGCGTTTGTTTCACGCCGGCAAGAATTGCTTCGACCGTATCCGACAACGCTTCACACACTTCAGCAGCCGAGACTTCGATTTGTTTCGGAAGACCCGTCACGAGATCGCGACCGCGGATTTCCATCTTCTCCCCTTCGTTCGAGGCGTCGATGCGTGCAGAGCCAATTTCCATTTTAAGCGACTCTGACGTCCGTTCCCCGATCATGAGGTTGTATTTGTTTTTGATGTAACGAATAATGGCGTCATCCATTTCGTCACCGCCGACACGAATCGATTGGCTCGTCACGATGCCGCCAAGTGAAATCACTGCGACTTCGGTCGTCCCGCCACCGATATCGACGACCATCGAGCCAGTCGGTTCCCAAACCGGGAGACCAGCGCCGATTGCGGCCGCGAAAGGTTCTTCGATTGTGTACGCTTCGCGCGCGCCAGCTTGCTTGGCCGCATCTTCGACGGCACGTTTTTCGACCGATGTGATGCCGCTCGGCACACAGATCATGACGTTCGTCTTCGATGAGAACAAACCGCTCTTCGACTTTTGCGCTTGCTCCATGAAGTATTTGATCATCGTAGCCGTCGTCTCGAAGTCGGCGATGACCCCATCTTTCATCGGACGACGTGCTGTGACGTTGCCCGGTGTGCGTCCAATCATATCTTTAGCCTGATTACCAACGGCCTCAATTCTTCCTGTATCTGTACGGAACGCCACAACAGACGGTTCACGAACGACGATGCCTTGACCTTTTACATAAACGAGCGTATTAGCCGTTCCAAGGTCGATTCCGATTTCTCGGTTGAAACTACGAAACATAGGTGCTGCCCCTCTCTTATTTACACTATTTTTTATTATAACGGAAAAATCATATTTGAAAACGTTCATTCGATTACAGGTTATTTACAATCCCTGTATCTCAGTCCTGTCTCACCGTCTATTAGTTTGCCTTCTTTTGCCGAAAAACGCAAATCAAAAAGCAAGCGTATGAAAGCGCCTGCTTCGATTTCGACTCGTTGTCATCAAATATTCTTTAGTGTGAGAAGCACTGCCGTTTGAAGCGTTTGCCGGTTCGTCTCATGCAATTTGACGAAAAAGCTTTTCAAGAACGTTTTGACATTACAGACGACGTGCCAATAGTGTTCGGGCTCGAGTTGTTGTTTTTGAACGCGCAACGTAGCAGGTAAGCCTTCTAATAATAGGATGACCTCGTGCTCGTCCATGCCCCGGTCGAGCAATCCGAAGATCGGGTTCAGGAGCCGCTCATCCTCGTCATGTGTATACACGGTCGGGACGATCACTTTGTTCCACAGCGCCTCGAGCACCTCACCGAACTCCGTCTCATCGAGTTGCGGATGCAACACGAGCTCATCGAACGCATCGGCCACATGCGCGATCGAATGGGCCCAGCCTTTCCCGGGCACGTAGCCTCTCGTGTCGATTTCACAATCGAGATACGCCAACAGCTTCGCTTTCAACATGTCGATGTCCGCTTCAGACAAGAAGTGCTGTTGCCTGTCTTGAAACACGATCAAGGCGAGCAACAGCGTCGAGAACGCCCGCGTGAAGACGGTGTCCGTCCCCGTCTCGCCGATGCCATGGAACAAGTGATACTTGAGCGTCGTCTGGAACAGGTTCGTCAATTGCTCGTTCGTCAGACAATCGTCCTCGATGATGAACCGGTAAAACAACGTGTAAATCAACTGGTCACGAAATTCGGGATTGGTCGAGCCGATATGATGGAGCATCGATTGGATGACCCGCTCTTCGTCAAGTTCCTGCAACCGGACTGTCCCGTTCTTCATGTCCGTCAACATCGACTTCAAATCCTGCTCATGATAGATAATGTCCTCATCCATGTCTCATCCCACTCCCCCATCATCCACCTGTTGATAACGTTTTCGACACCGCGTCGGTTGACTCCTCTACACACAAAAAGCAGGCGTGGATACGCCTGCTGCGTTCGAATAATAATTAGAGGCCAGGTTGGAGCGGAAGCAAAAGCATCGCCCCGTAAAAGAAGACCGTGAAAATCAATACCGGGCGAAAGAAGCGGGACGGTTTTTGTCGCGTCGCCCCTGCCATGAAGCTCGCCGTCGTCATAACGAACAAATATACACCGACGTACATGAACACGAGTTGCGGGATGACCTGCCACGCTTGAAAATCGAGCGAGGAATTGAACCAGGCGACAAATATAGCCGCATACGCAATCCATGCACCAATCCCGATGCCGACACCGACGAGCGGCGAGACACGGTCGAGCCAATGGTCTTCTCGTTGGAACCGTTGAAACAGTGCCGTACTGATAAAGACAAACAACCCGAACACGATGAACGACAACAAGAGTGGTTCGAGCGGGACAAAGCTTGCGACGAGCGCGACAACAACTATCAATAACCAAACTAATTTTTCCATTGTGAACACCTCGTAATCTATCCTAACATAGCTACTTATTTAGAATAAGCTCTACCCAAAATATGTATGGCTTCTCATGCAAGATAAACGATTGCCATTTCCCTGTTGTTCCCAATTAATATTAATGTTATCTTTGTAACTTATTGTCTAAGGAGGGTTTAGCGTGAAATTTTATCAAAAAACATGGTTTGTCATGATTTCGTTGATTTTATTTTTCCCACTCGGGGTGTTCCTCATGTGGAAACATAAGAAATTCAACAAACTCGGACGTGTCGTCTTCACAATGTTCTTCGGTCTCATCTTTGTCATTGCAGTCTCTGGGATTCTCGGTTCAGAAGAGAACAATCAAGCTACTTCAACCGCACCGATTAAAGAAGATGTCGAGGCAAATATAGAAAGCGACACCGATGAAAAAAATCCTGAATCAGAAAGCGAGCAACAAAAGCAAGCTGATAGTAAAAACACAGCTTTAGGTAACTTTTCAGAACGTCCTGTCATGAACGGTTCAAAAACGGAACGAATCGGTACATATGTTCACGTTCATTCTGATCGGTCTTTAATCACTGAAGCGAGTCTCATCGATTTCGTGCAGAATGATTTACCTCGTTTTGAGGATATGAATTGGGTCGTGATTGATTTGAATGACGGCTATGGACTTCATTTTCTGCCTTCGATGCCATCAGCTGACTATGGGTTGATTGAGGATGGCAGTCTCTCAAAAGGCTACGAAAGCTATTTAATATACGCAGAAGAAGGCTCGATTCAAAAGAATGTTAATGAAGGTGCTTCAGGGTATAAACCTTTACTTTAAGTTAGAGGCATTAGAAGGCATTACCATAGGTGTAACATTATAAAATAAACCAAAAGAGCAGGCACTCGATGTGATATGCTCCCCAATAGGTAGACAGATGAAATAACAAATCTGTTTATCTGATTGGGGAGTGTTTTTTATGGCGAGAAGTCGGCATTCAATCGAACAAAAACTGAGTGCACTACGGATGATGGAAGAAGAAACATATACGTGGAAGGAAATCGAGGAGGCCCATGACGTCTCTGAGCATACCCTCCGGGTGTGGAAAGTGAAATTCGAGACCGGCGGAATCGACGCCTTGAAGGAGTCGAGGACATGGAAACTGTACACAAAGGAACAGAAAATAGCGGCCGTACGTGACTATCTCGATGGGGTCACCATGGTGGAAGTCCTCTCCAGACATCAAATCAGTAGTCGTTCGGTTCTATATCGGTGGATCAAGAAGTATACTAGTCATAGCGAGTTAACAGATTCGAGAAAAGGGATGGATCGAGCTATGACAAAAGGGAGAAAGACCACATTCGAGGAACGCATGGAGATCGTCAGGTATTGCCTGGACAATGGACGGAACTATCAACAGACGGCCGAGATATTCGCCGTGTCGTACCACCAGGTCTACGGCTGGACGAAAAAATATGACGCCGACGGCGTGCACGGGCTCGAGGACCGGCGCGGACGGACGAAGCAAGAAGAGGAACTGACCAACGAAGAGAAGCTCGAACGTCGCATCCAACAGATCGAGCGGGAGAACGAGCGCCTGCGGGCCGAGAACCTGTTCCTAAAAAAGTTAGAGGAGATCGAGAGGAGAGGTTGATCAGCCAAATCCGGCTACAATTACGTTACATGGCGATCGAGGAAATGTCGACGACCGACACGTTCCCGGTCGTGCTCCTGTGTGAAATCGCGCAGGTCTCACGGGCCGCCTACTACAAATGGTTGAAGCGTACCGTCTCGGTACGCGAGGAGGAGAACTTGGGCTTACTGGAGGACATCCGTCTCCTCTATGACCAGGTGAACGGGACCTACGGCTATCGACGGCTCACCATGACAATCAACCGCAGACGACGTCAACATGGCCTGCCGGCATACAATGAGAAGCGGATCTATCGTCTCATGCGCATCCATGAGATCCGTTCGGTCATCCGCCAGAAACGAAAGCGGCATAAGAAATCGTCACCGCAACATGTGGCCGAGAACCTGATGAACCGGGAATTCAGCGCGTCCCGACCGGACGAGAAGTGGTGCACCGACGTCACCGAGTTCAAATATGGCGCCGGGAAGAAGGCGTATCTGAGCGCGATCATCGACCTCTATGACGGCTCGATCGTCGCCTATCGCATCGGGAAATCCAACAACAACGCGCTCGTCTTCCAGACGATGATCCCAGCCATCGCGGGGCTCCGTTCAGGAGCGAGTCCGATGATCCATAGCGACCGAGGGTTCCAATATACCTCGAGAGGGTTCAAACGCATGGTGGAAGACGCGGGGCTGACCCACAGCATGTCCCGGGTCGGACGTTGTCTCGACAACGCCCCGATTGAGGGTTTTTGGGGTACCCTGAAAGTCGAGATGTACTATTTGCGTGAGTTCCAGGCCTACAGCGAACTCACATCAGCCATCGAGGCCTACATATCGTTCTACAACCATGATCGTTTCCAGAAACGACTAAACGGCTTGAGCCCTGTCGAATACAGGACTCAAGCCGCCTAGGCTGGTTTTCATTATTTGCCCTGTCTACTTGACAGGGAGCAGTTCAATGAGAGTCCTGCTCTTTTGGTTTATCCATTCATATACCCGCGCTGTTTCATGCTGACGTAATGGTCCTCCCCGATGATGACATGGTCGAGACAGGCGATGCCGACGATGTTCCCCGCTTCGACCAACCGTTCTGACACTTCGATGTCTTCCCGGCTCGGCGTCGCGTCCCCGCTCGGATGGTTATGGACGGCGATGAAGCACGCCGCCGACAGCTTGAGCGCCTCGCGGAACACGTCCCGCGGGTGGACGATCGAAGAGTTCAACCCGCCGACGAAGAGCGTCTTCCGGGCGATGAGTTGATTTTTCGTGTTTAAGTACAGACAGACGAAATGCTCTTGATTGAGGAGCCGTAGCTCGTCCCGGAGCAGCTCGTACGCGTCTTGCGGCGAGCGAATCGTCGGCATCTCCGACTTCGGTTCTTCGACGTAACGGATCCCAATCGTGAACGCCGCGAGCAACTGTTCGGCCTTCTTTTGCGTCATCCCTTCGATTTTGCACAAGTCGCTCACGGACGCCTGCGACAGCGCCCGAAGCGTCGGATACACGTCGGACAGTCGTCGGGCGGTCGCGTGCGGGTCTCCGCCCCGCCCTCCGATTTGAAGCAGTCTGGCGATGGCGGTTTCAGCACTACGGTCGAGCACCATGGTCATTCCTTCACCTACTTTCTACATCAATCACAGAAAGCGTGGCGTCACCCCGTGACCTTCAAGCGTCCGGACGAGCGGTTGGAGCGGCAGGCCGACGACGTTGTAGTAGTCGCCTTCTAACCGCTCGACGAACAGACCGCCCGAGCCTTGGATGCCATAGGCGCCGGCCTTGTCATACGGCTCCTGTGAATCGAGATACGCTTCGAGCCACGTCTCCGGAATGTCGATGAACGTGACGCGCGTCGCCGTGACGAACAAGTCTTGCCGCTCGGGTCCGATGATGCTGACACCGGTGAGCACGTCGTGCGTCGCCCCAGACAACTGTCCGAGCATCCGCCGCGCCTCTTCCCGGTCGTTCGGCTTCTCGAGGATCTTCCCGTCTAGGACGACGACCGTGTCCGATCCGATGACGACGGCGTCACGATTGTCTCGGGCGACGTCCATCGCTTTCTCACGAGCGAGGCGCCCGACGTATTCATCTGCCGCTTCGCGCCCGTTGACGCCCTCGACGACGTTCGACGGGATGACCTCGTGGTGAATGCCGGCCTTGGCCAATAGTTCGGTCCGCCGCGGTGACATCGAGGCGAGGATGACACGTTTCTGTGTTGGTTTCATTGTATCGACTCCTTCTCATCTTAGATAACGGGCTTCCTTCCCGTTTCACACTTCCCTGTTGATTGTAGGCAAAAGGGCAGCCGAACACAATGCCAGCCGATTGAAAAACGCCCCTTCATTTCGAAGGGACGTCGCGTTATGGCGTCGTGTAGTCGTATACCGGGATGTCTTTGCGTGGGAACGTTTGCGTCGGCACGAACCGGTCGTCGACGAGTTGCGTCAAGTCCGGGCGATAGAAGGCGTCGAGTTCGACCGTGAAGTCGAGCGGCGCGATCACGTCCGTCGTGTTCGGTCCCGTCTCGGCCGGTCCCGTGAACTGAACGGTCCGCAAGATGTGGATCCGGTTCATCGACTCGACCGACTCGAGGAAGAGGACGAGCGCGTCGTACGTCTCGGCTTGAAGCGAAACGGTCGTCCGCACCGAGGACGCGTTCACCGGGGTGATGTCGACCGGTGTCGCCGGTTCAGACGTTGCGCTGACGTCTTCCGGTTCCGGTGTCTCGATCGTCTCCGGCACTTCTGATTCGGCGAGAACACCGTCCGCGAAGGCGATGCTCGTCACGTTGACGCTTGAGAGCTGGCTCGCCTGCGACAACGCCTCGACGACGGTGTCTAACGCTGGCTCGGCCGGGACGCGCGTCTGGAGTCGCTGCGAGTCGGCGACGTCGACGGCGCGACCTTCCTGGCGCATGAGCTCGAGCTTCGTCTGTTCGAGCGACAGTTCGCGCTCGAGCGCTTTCACGTCACCTTGTTTTATGAAATACGTATAGCCAAAGTAAGCCGGGACGGCGATGGCCGTGAACAGGCACAAGGTGAACACTAAGTAGATCGTCGAACGTTTCATTGGCTCACCACCTCCTCATCGGTCGTCGCTTCGGTCTCAGGCTCTTCGACGTCGACAAACGTGAACGTGAATTCACCGATGTAACGCGGAAGCGGCTCGTCCGTCAGACGAGTCGGTTCATCCGTGTCCGTCTCCGTGTCGGCTTTCGTCTCGGTCGTGACGCCGAGCAGTTTGACGTTCTCAAAGCGCGGGTCGGTCAAGAGCGCGCGTTGAAACGCGTTCAAGTCCGGCAACGTCTCGAACTGGGCGCGGACGCTCATGAGCGAGCCGTCGGCGTAATTGTACGTCAAGACGTATCCGGTCGGCGGCAACTGTTCGGTGAGCGCTCGGAGCGCCGGCACCGCTTGTTTCTCTTCGTTCGTAAGCGACGTCACCGTCTGTTCGAGCGACAGCACTTGTTGCCCTTTCGAGTTCACTTGTTCCGTCTGATAAATGCGGACGAGCTGCAACTGTTCGTTCACTTGCGCTTCTTGCCGTTCGAGCCCTTGCACTTCATAGTACAAGAAGCCGGCGAGCCCTCCACCGATGAGAAGAGACGCGAGACTCGCGACGATCGGCCAGCGGAGCGTGACGTCGGTCGAATTGATGAAGTTGGCGTCGCGGTCACGGTCGAGCGTCGCCATCCCGAGGAGCGGCAACATCTGGTGCGACAGCGGCGTCGCGTGTGACAACGGGAGCGGGTCGTCGATCCGTTTGACCGGCACCATCGCTTCCGCCTCGATCGTCCGGACGAGGTCATCGAGTTCCGGGACCGTCCCGGAGACGAGGAGTTCGTCGATCGGGCGACCATCCGTACGGAGCGAGTAGCGATAAAAGTCAAGGAAGCGCGACAGCTCGTTCAACCAATCGTCGGTCTGGCTCGAAAGCGTCTCGTTCGAACCGTTGAACGTGTATGTAACCCCGCCGTCTGTCGTATCCGAGCGGTATGAGAGATCGGTCTCGATGGCGCGGATGAAACGGACCTGTCCTTCCTCAAGGACGAGCAACTGGTGCGCGAACGGCGTCACGTGCCAGAGGAGCGTCGACTTGAGCGGGTCGAGCGTCTCGAGACGGGCCACGCCGTTGGCAATGGCGACCGGGCGCGGGACGATTTTCTTCAAGACGAAGCCGCGCTTTTTCATGTAACCGCGAATCGCTTTCGTCAACTCGACCGAAACGGCGTGCAGCATGACCTCGGTCTTCATCTCCGTCTCGCCGAGCACCTCATAGTCGAAGGCGACGTCGTCGAACGGCAAGATGATCGAACTGCCGATCTCCATGAACAAATAACCGCGGATCTCGTCTTTTGGGATATTCGATGGGATATCGACTTTACGCGACAACACTTCCGTCTCGGCCATGTCGACGGCACAGACCATCCCTTTTCGTACTTTCAATTTTCGGCACAACTCGTCGAAGGCGAGGCCGAACGCGTTCTCGTCTTGGATCCGCCCTTCGGCGTAGGCATTCTTCGCCAACTGGACGGAGGCGCTCCGTTTGAAGACGCCTTGTTTGATCACGGCCCCGTGGATGCTGAGCGCATCGAACGAGAAGTACGCGACCGTTCCTTTCTCTATAGCCCGGCTCATGCTAGTTTCCCCCTACAATAAATCAAAATACCAATCAAAAAAGCGTTCGCTGAACCAAAACGTCAGCATCGTCCCGAGCGCGATCGACGGGACGAACGGGATCGGCTGTTTGCGACCGATCCGTTTCAATCCGATCAACGCGAGACCGACGACGGCACCGATCAAGCTCGCGAGGAACAACGCGACGAGCACGTCACGCGGTCCGAGCACGAGTCCGATCACTGTAAATAGTTTGACATCGCCGGCTCCAAGTCCCCCTTTTGAGACGAAAAAAACGGTGGCGAGGACCGAAAATCCTAACAACGCCCCGGCGATCGGGCCCCACCACGTCGCCCCTGATACGTAAGCGAGAGCGAGCAGGGCCGGCGCCGTATAAAGCAAAATGACGTTCGGCACGAGCATCGTCGACAAGTCCGACATCGCCAAAGCGAGGAGCGTCGACAAGAAGACGAACGCGAGCAGCGTCGTCCCTGAGAAGCCGTACAGCCAAAAGCTGTAGCCGTAGCCGATTGCCCCGAGCAGTTCGAACAGCGGATACGTCGGCGCGATCCGTCCGCCACAGCCGCGGCATTTGCCACGGAGAAACAAGTAGCCGAACACGGGAACGAGTTCCCATGCCGATAAGACGTGGCCGCAAGACGGGCAGTGCGACCGTGGCGTCACAATCGACTGCTTCTGTGGCACGCGGAGCCCGACGACGTTCGTGAACGAAGTGATGACCGCTCCGAGCACGATGCTGTAAATGAGTCCAATGAGGTCAACCAATCTGGTCACTCCTTCTGTAAGTATATGCCAAAAATAGAAAACCGGCTAGGCTGAGCGAGTGCCCAGCTCCAGCCGGAAAGGAAATTTATTTTATTCTGGATCAGGAGTTGATTTAGCTTTTTCTAATTCTGCTTTGTTTAAGTTTGATTCAGGCGAAGCTTTAAAGCTGTATTTTGCTTCGTCACTAGTCAAAGTGACAGCATAAGAATATTTCCCACCATTTTCTGTTATAGCTACAGAGGCTGTCGAATACATTTCTGGGGCAGTTTTGTTGAATGGATCTTTAAGACCAGAAATATAGTTTGCGCCTTCACCTGTAGTGAAATCTAAAGTTGTCGCCCCTGGATTTGACGCAGTATGTAATTTCGCCGCGCTTACCATCTGCTTCGCATCCGCAACCATTGCATCCTTCTTCGAGTTCTCGATAATTCCACCAATCGCGACGACGGCGATGGCTGCGATAATTCCTAAAATTACGACGACGACGAGCAACTCGACGAGTGTGAGGCCGCGCTCATCTTTCAATTGTTTCGCATCTTGCCAAATCATTTTCATTTTTTCTAACATGACTGATTCTCCCCTTTTGTGTGTTTTGCTGTGTTGTATGCTACGTATATTACATAAGACCTAGAACAAGTAGAACAATTTTACTATACATTCAAAATTTGGTGTTGAAAAGTAGTTTATGTGCATAAACTAAGAATTTTCTACTGATTTTGGATATCCCCGTAAATTTGGAACATCGGCACGACGATGGCGATAACGATAACGCCGACGATGCTCGCCAAGACGACAATCAGTAACGGCTCGATGATCGACTTCAAGCGGTCCGTCGTCGTCTCGACCTCTGTCTCATAAAACTCAGCGACTTCGTTCAACATCGAGTCCAAATCCCCACTCTCCTCGCCGACCGCGATCATTTGCGTCATGAGCGGCGGGAAGTTGTTGTTGCGCATGAGCGGCTCATGGAGCGGGATGCCTTGCGCCATACTGTTGCGCGCCTCCCCGAGCCCTTTACGGATGACGCGGTTCGAGACGATCTTCTCGGTAATCTCGATCGCCGACAAAATCGGCACGGCGGCTTGAAGCAAGACGGCGAGACTGCGCGTCAGTAACGCGATCTGTGACTTTAGGACGATTGGCCCAAAAATCGGCATCTTCAGCAACAACCCGTCGATGATGAACCTTTCCTTGTCCCGCTTCAACATCCACGTAAACACGAGGATACCGAGGAGTGCCACCCCGAAGATGAGCCACCAATAGGCGGCGACGAAATCTGAGACGGCGACGACGAGACGGGTGATGAGCGGCAGTTCGCCTCCGAGCTGTCCGAAGATGCTCGCGAACGTCGGCACGACGTTCACCATGAGGAAGGCGACGACACCGATGGCGACGATCGACACGACGAGCGGATACGTCAACGCCGAGATGACTTTTCGCTTCACATCATACTGCTTTTGAAGCTGGAGCCCGATTTGGTCGAGCGCTTCCTCCAAGTTCCCGCTCGCCTCGCCCGCAAGCGCCATCGAACTGAAGAAGTTCGAGAACACGCGCGGATGCTTTTTGATCGCCTCGGAATAGGCGATCCCTTCCCGTAAATCGTCCTCGACTTGGCTGAGCGTTTTCTTCAGCACTTTCGACTCGGTTTGGACGCGCAAGATCGACGTCGCCCGGACGATCGGCACACCGGCCCGGATGAGCGTCGCGAACTGGCGCACGTACATGATCAAATGCTCAATCTTCACCCGCTCCGGAAGAAGGTTGATCTCGGTGTTGAGCCCGGTCGACTCGAGTTCGGACAGCTCGGTGACGAGAATCGACTCTTCGCGGAGTTTCTCTTTCGCCTCGCGGAGCGAGATGGCCGTGATGCGGCCTTTTTTACGGCGCCCGTTCAAGAGCTTGCCTTCGTATTGGAATATGGCCATAAGCTTACCTCATTTCTTCGTTCGGCACGGCGTTCGGGTTGATGATACCTTGCCGGACGAGTTGCTCGATGGATGCGTCCATCGACTGCATCCCGCTCTGCCGGTTCGTCTGGATGACGGTCGGGAGCTGGAACTCTTTTTCATTGCGAATCAAGTTGGCGACGGCCGCGTTGCCGAGCATGATCTCCATCGCGGCGACGCGTCCTTTCGGGACGTCGACACGCGGGAACAAGCGCTGGCTGACGACGCCTAGCAAGACGTTGGCGAGCTGTGTCCGGATTTGGTCTTGTTGCTCGGCTGGGAACGCGTCGATGATACGGCTGACGGTCGACATCGCGCTCGACGTATGTAACGTCGCCATGACGAGGTGTCCCGTCTCGGCCGCCGTCATCGCCGTCGAGATCGTCTCGAGGTCGCGCATCTCCCCGAGCAAGATGACGTCCGGGTCTTGCCTGAGCGCGGCACGTAGTCCGTTCACGAACTTCATGACGTCCGAACCGATTTCGCGCTGGTCGACGATGCTCTGGTTATGGGAATGCAAATACTCGATCGGGTCTTCGAGCGTGATGATCCGCTTCCGTTGCGTCCGGTTGATCTCATGGATCATCGCGGCGAGCGTCGTCGATTTCCCCGACCCGGTCGGACCGGTCACGAGGATGAGCCCGTGCGGTTTCTCGATGAGCCGCTTCAACACCGGCGGCAAATCGAGCTCGTTTAACGTCGGGATTTCCCCGGAAATCGAACGGAAGGCGATGGCGACCGTCCCCCGCTGGTAATAGGCGTTGACGCGAAACCGCGACACGCGCGGGACGCCGAACGAGAAGTCGAGGTCGCGTTGGACTTCCAAACGCCCCCGCATCTCCTCGGTCATGATCTCATTCAAATAACCTTCGATGTGCGTCGGCAACACTTTCTCCTCGCCCATCGTTACGAGACTGCCGTCGATGCGGAAAATCGGCGGCGAACCCGCGGTCAGATGAATGTCCGAGGCGCGCTGTTCGACCGCTTTTGTCAGTATCACTTCAATCGATTGATGGATCATCTCATCACTCCGTTATGACTGTTCTCAGTATTTCTTCGGTCGTCGTCAACCCTGACGCGACTTTCTCTAATCCATCAGCGAGTAAGAACCTCGCCCCGTTTTGTTTCGCATAGTCGACCATCTCGGCCTCGGTCGCCTGGTTCATGATCATCCGGCGCAGCCCTTCATCGATCGGCACGACTTCATGGATGGCGAGGCGGCCACGGTAACCGGTGAAGTTACACGACGCGCAGCCGTTGCCACGGACGACGTGCTGAATCGCGACGCCTTCATTCGCGAACAGTTCTTGCTCGCGTTTCGAGACGGGCTGTTCATGGCCACAGTCACGACAGACGCGCCGGACGAGCCGCTGGGCGACAAGCCCGGACGTCGAGGCGGCGACGAGGAACGGTTCGACCCCCATATCGACGAGTCGGGTGATCGAGCTGATCGCCGAGTTCGTATGGAGCGTCGACAGCACCAAGTGGCCGGTGAGCGAGGCACGGATGGCGATCTCCGCCGTCTCTGTATCCCGGATCTCCCCGACCATGACGATGTTCGGGTCTTGACGGAGGATCGAGCGGAGCCCTGAGGCGAACGTGAGGCCGACTTTCGAATTGACTTGCACTTGGTTGATCCCGTCGAGCTGATACTCGACCGGGTCCTCGACCGTGATGATATTTTTCGATTCATCGTTCAGTTCTTTCAGTGACGCGTAAAGCGTCGATGATTTCCCCGACCCCGTCGGTCCGGTGATCAAGATGATCCCGTTCGGCCGTTTGAGCATGTCACGGTAGACGAGTTCGTTATGCTCGCCGAAGCCGAGCTTCGTCAAATCGGTCAGCCCTTCCGACGAGTCGAGCACCCGGATGACGATCTTTTCGCCGTACATCGTCGGGAGCGTCGAGACGCGGAAGTCGTACGGCCGGTCGCGGAGCGTATATTTGATGCGTCCGTCTTGCGGCAAGCGGCTCTCAGTGATGTCTAGATTACTCATGACTTTCAACCGTGTCAGCATGACGCTTTGAATCTTCTTCGGATACACCGCCTCGGTGCGCAAGTCACCATCGACCCGGAAGCGGACGTGGAGCTGCTTCTCGTGCGGGTCGAAGTGGATATCCGAGGCGCGTTGGTCGATCGCGCTCAAGAACAGCTGGTTGACGAGCCGGATGACCGGCGCATCATCCCGTGACGCCGTTTCTTGACGTTCGACTTCGGGCGCTTCTTCTTTCAAGATCTCGATGAGCGAGGCGTCCATCTCGTAGTAGCGGCTGATCGTCTTACGGATCTGTTCCCGCGTCGCGATGCCGACCTCGATGTTCATCCCCGTCTGCAGCCGGACGTCATCGATCGCAATCAAATCAAGGGGATCCGCCGTCGCTACGAACAGCGTGTTCCCCTGTAATTCGATCGGCATGATGTCGTGCTTTTGGGCGATCGCCTTCGGCACGAGCTTTGTTACGGTCACGTTGATGTCTTGCGCGTATAACGCGATGATCGGTACGTTCAACTGCTCATGCAACACTTGAATGAGTTGCGTCTCCGTCAAATAGTTGAGCCGCATGAGCGTATCGCCGAGCTTTTCACCGCGTCGTTTTTGAGCGAGCGCCTCATCGAGCTGGGCCGTCGTAATAATCCCTGCCTCGATGAGCATCTCGCCTAATCGTTTCTTCGTTCGTCTCACCTTACTTCACCATCCTCTGTGGTACCTCCTGATGCTCGACGTCTCGTTGTTCGATGAAGACGCTCAAAGCGGCACCGCCCATCACCCCGAAGACGAGAAGGAGCAACGCCCACCACGTCCGCTCGAGGGATTCCATGTACATCGTGTACACGCCGACCGATAGCACGGCGACGACGAGCGCGATGACGAGCTTCGTCTCCCGTTTTCGTACGGTCGGGACCGACAAGGCGAACAGCGTCAAGGTGGCGAGCACCCAGAAGGCGAGCAAAATCAAATATCCAATCATCCGACTGCCTCCTCGCTTGTTTCCGGAACGGTTTCGAATACCGGCGGTTCTTCTTCAAACTCATACAATCCGTCATTGTCTACATCGTCACCAAACGGGTCATCTTCCAGTAGTTCATCAGGAAAAGTTGGGATGACCGGTTCGACCGGCTCTGGTGGCGGAAGCGGGACCGAACTCTTCGTCACGATTTCAGGGATCGGTTCATAGAAGTCGAACCCGAGCATCTCGAGCGTCTCACCCGATTCGGTGATGCGGACGCGGTACAGTTTCCCCGATTCGCCGGCTTGTCCGGATTGCGTCACGGACGAGCTGCCGGCCGGAAGCGACGGGCTGAAACGGACGACGTTTTGATACGGCACGCTCACGACTTCTTCGACGCGAGACTCGTACGCCGCCTCGAACGCTTTGCCGAGCAGTTGCACCGTCATCGTGTTCCCTTCGTTCAAGACGATAATGGCGTATGCCGTCTGTTCCGTGTTTTGGACGGCGAAGTTCGATTGTGCGTCAACGAATACGTCGTAACCGAGCTCGACGCCGTTCGGGAGCGTCTCGTGCGGAACGCGCTCCAAAATCTTGAACGGGGTCGCCGCGAACAGTTTATACAGCGACGGGCCGAGCGTCGTGAGCGCTTCAAAATCTTCTCCGAACGCTTTCAAGCTGAAGATGTCACCAGCGTTCATCTCATATCCGTTCATCCGTTCGAGCGCCGAACGCATCGCCGGCGTCGGACTGATCGTCATCGTGGCGACGACTTCGTTCTCTTCAGTGACCGTCTCGAGTGTGACGTTCGAGTCGAGCTGTGACGCCGACGCCGTGAGCGGTCCGGTCACCATCGTCATCGTCACGGGCTGGTTGTCGAGGTACGGGGTGAGCCGCTCCTCATCGATCGCTACGGCGAGCGGATAATCACCCGGTTCAGTGATGGCGTCGAGCGTGCCGTCGACGTTGAACGTGACGACGTCTTTCCCGACTTCGAGCGCCGTACCGTCGACCATGGCGACCGTGAACGGCATATTGTTGAAATCTTTGACGGCGTTGTCGAGTCTTATGACCGCCTCTTGTTTCGTCATTCCCGACACGTCGATGCCGGCGACACGCGTGTCTTTATATGTAGTACTCGTTTTCGCGGCCACGTCCAAATAGTTGACGAGCCCGATCGTCGGCAACGATACAAGCAGTACGAGGCATGCCAGGATGAAAAAGTGCATCCCATATCGCTTCATTTCAATTCCCCCTAGTTGTGAATCCATGAGACTTTCGATGGACTATCCGAAATCACTGTAACTTTAGTATAATATGCATTGTACAGAAAATAACAATTAAATCAGGAAAACAGACTGTTTTTTCCTACAGTTTTACTATTTTTGAAAAGGAGGTCAACGCGTTGGGTCGTTCTGAACAAGGTTTCACGCTCGTCGAAGTACTCGTCTCGATTGTTATTCTATCTATTGTGTCTTTCTCCTTGTTAAATATATTTAGTCAAAGCTTGAAAACGACGAATGATAGTTTGAATCGTACAATTGCCAATCAAGTCGCACAGAATACGTTACATACGTTAGATCGAAGAGCCTCTTCGCTTGAAGACGTGCTCTCTCTTACGACGCTGACACCGAGCGGTCCTTGTCCGTTTTGTGCGGAGATCAACGGACAATCGTTCAATGTAGTCGTGACGGAGATTGGCCCGACGCAATCCGGTCATACGATTGAGCTTGAAGTATCTGTCACGACGGACACGATGTCCTCCCCCGTCCGATTGAAAGGAGTGATCTCGAATGCGACGTTACGTGAGCCGTTCCCTGAAACGGCTGTCCCAGAAAGCGAAAACGATAAGTAAACAATCAAACGGGTTCACCTTAGTCGAATTGCTTGTGACAGTCGTCGTCGCCTCCATCTTGAGCGGCGTCATCATAACGGCCTTCATCTCAGGCACGCTCGGCTTTCGCTTGACGAATGAAACAAGCGAGCTCCGTAGTGAGGCGGACTATTTGGTCTCATCGATCCTCTCGGAGGTGAACCGAAGTCAATTCGATGCGGTCACTCAAATCGATGACACGTTTCAATTCCATCGCCTATCAGACCCAAACATATCTGAATCAGGCATGATTTATCGTGAGGCCGGCTATGAAGCTATCCCGCTCAATCTATCAAACGAGTCATATGAACCAAGCAACCCAAACATCGTACTTGAAGCAATCTCAATTCAACTTATCGATCCAACTTATGACAAACGTCGTTCGAGTTATATGACAAGTGGCTTACTTGAAATCGAGATGCGGTTATCGCTCGCCACTAATCCTGAATCGGCGAAGACGTTTAAAAGTTCCATCCCATTCTAAAGAAAGGAGGCCATCCGCATGCAAAAACGTGAAGAGGGATACGTGCTCGTCCTTGTCCTCGTGACGATGGCAGCACTAGCGGTGCTGTCGCTCGCCGCGATGCAGGTGAACCTCGTGACGAACAAACTGACCGTCATCCGAACTGAAGATACACAGTTGAACGAGGATGCGAAAAGCGCCCTCAACTTGATTGCGGCAGACGTTCGCAACAAATTCCCACTCCATGACGCACAAACCGTACCTGAGCATATGGCATCAGAGGCCGCGTTCGATAGCGCGATTCAAGACGTGCTCGTAGTAAATTCGCCATTTGAATCGTTAGCTGAAACGAGCGACAGTACTATCACATACTCGATCCGCCTTAAACAAGACGAAGCCACAAACCTGCTTGAGACAGCTCCTTTCACAAAGATTTTGCAAGTGAATGTCGTTGCGAGCCGCCAGCTGAATCCCGAGCAACCACTCTTATCCGTCGAGTACACGCAAGACCTTTATTTGACGGCGTTGCCCTCTTTCTTATACTACGTACTCGGCTCCGACCAGCAGTTAGCCGTCAACGGGATGCCCACCGTGAAAGGGAATATTTATTCGGGTGGCCCACTATCATTCAATCGAACCGCTGAGTATCAGTTAAACGGGGAAAAACGACTGCTGCCGAACGTGCCGTCTAGCATGTTTCATCTAGATGGACGAATCGATTTATCGAATCCGGCCAACTGTTCGACTTGCGCAGCGAACGATTACTTCACTTCAGGCAAAGAAATTGTTAGTGAAACGGCTGATTATGGCATCTCGAAGAGTCAATTCTCGCCGTTTCAATACGAGTACTCCATTATCGAGTTTGTGAATCGTCACGTGGACCGCACGCTCGCATATACGACAGATGTAAGTAAAACTATTTTTGAGGAGAATATGATTGCGTCAACGGATCAAGCATTTAACGTTGAACGAGTCCTTAGCGAAGATGGATTGACTGTCATTGAGCGCCCAACCTCTTATGTGACGGCTAGCGTCTATAACGGTTTTTTAAAACCGACCATCATTAAACCACCGCCAAGCCTCTCAGATCGGCCGATGTATGTGACAGAATCGATTGCTACGCAAACGGCCCCACTTCTTTTTGACGGTGACGTCGTAATCGAATCGACAAATCAGCTTACCATCGAGCGCCCTTTAATTGTGAGAGGCAATTTAACGATTCGAGGTAATGTCTCGTTCGCTTCAACCGTCTACACGCTAGGCAATACGTTCATCGATCGAGCTAACATTTTGCCAATCGATGAGGCGAAAGGAAACTCGTTGATTTTATTATCAAAAGGACAAATTTTGTTGAATCGTATCAATGAATTCGAGTCGACCTCTACGACGTTGCAGGCTTTTCTTTATAGTGACTCCAGCGACACAACTTTTGTTTATGCCGTTGGATCCACGCTTGAAATTAACGGTGGACTTTATAGTAAGGGGCCAATGGTTGTGAACGTCTTCCGCGGCTCTTTTAGTGAAGACGATCTGTTGACGCCTGAAGCATATTTCGACAGCCGTACTGCGAGCCATGATGCTACCTTATCTCGTCTTAAACTCTCGTATAACGATGCTGTCTTCAACCAGTTGAACACGTTGCCAGTGACGAACCAACTTCAATTTTTCGTAAGCAATCCGGTTCAACTTCGATAAAGTCAACAAACAAGGACAATCCGCGACGGATTGTCCTTGTTTTAGTTTGATCCATATCCTTTTTGCTGCAGTGCCTCGAGCATGAGTTGTTGGTCTTGTTCCATAGTGAGTTGCTCTACGGTGTCAAAGGGAATGGCCGCTTCATCCATCCGATTGATTAAATCGATGAATGCTTCCGAGTTCCCATCATGAATCGCACGAACCAACACGTTCGGATGTTCGTTTAAAAAAGATGAGTCGATTCGCTCATGTGCGAGCTGCCACTTTTCAGGTTCATCGTTCAAACTGTACAGTCCCTCGAGTAACGTCTGAGACGGGAGCGCCACATTCAGCGGTGCCCCAGCCTCAACAGTACGTTGAAATTGTTCGAACGTCATCAAGTCAGCGAGGTACACCCACTGCTCGTCGGATAACTTTCCACCTTGTTCATATAAGACAATCGCTGTGTTGACATCGAATCGCTCGACCGCCTCACTCATCCATCGATCGTCCACACTTACGAGCGGGCGATTGAGAATTCGTTCTAACCGCTCCACATCACCATCCACCATCGTATGTTCGACTTGTTGCTTTTGATACAACATATATCCCGAGGCGCTGAGTCCGGCGAACAATAATATCCCAACGAGTATGGTTACTTTCCATTTCATCAATAGTAATCTCCTGCATCATTTGGCGTGCCTGGGTTCGGATCATTGCCTTCCCGGACGCGGACATAAAATTCGCGATAAACGATGGACGGTCCTTGATCGTTCGAGAAGAAGCGACTGACGTCTTCGGTCGCAATTTGAACTTTGGCCAGTCCTGGTTTTTTAAGTCGGAGTTTCGTCTGATTGACCACTTCCACGACATCCGTACCTTCGGCCACTCTCATTCCAAACCCTCGAATGTTTGCCGTCGCCGGCAAGAAGACCGGTTCATATGTGTATGGAGAGTTTTCCATATACAGCTCGATGTTCGGGGCAAGAACATCTTGTGGATATTCTTTGACTTCAATCGATGCGGTCACTTGTTGCGATGTGAATTGTTCAAGGGTCCCTTTGACAGGAATGGAACGGTTCGACGTTCCTGGTCCTTGAACGGCTCGAACAGTCACACGATCGAGTGTTGGATTTTCAAGCGTCACTTCTTTTGTGTTAACAGGCAGTGTCCAAGAGATCGGTAGTTTAACGGCTCCGCTCTGCGTCATGGTCAACTCTCTCGCTTGTCGAACCATTGCCCCGGATTTGTCGCGGTACACCCATAAGGTTGTCTGTGATGGAGAAATACTGAGGGTCGGCAATGCGACTTCAACGTTTACTAAAATAGGGATAACAGACTGTGTGATTGGTTGATTGATTAGCGACACTCTCACTTGCGCCGTTCCCGGAGTGCTACCTTTCACCTTGAGCGTCTGCTTTGTTCCTTCGACGACAGTGATGACATTCTGACCAGAGACGACCTCAAATCGGAAATTCCGGTAATCTTCATTCACTGACTTAATTGTCGGTTGAATCGTCCCATCTTCTCCAACGAGCAACTTCAAGCTGTTCGCAACAAACTGTGTCGGTGGATCGTCGACGATGATGTCGATTTCATTCGATTGAATCGTTTTTCCAGTCACCGGTGACGTGTACTCCACACGAACGGTCGATTTTCCAGGTTTTAATCCTTTCAATGTCGCGCTGTTATTGACATAACTCGGTGATAACTCGACTACATCTGAGCCGACACGCCAACGTAAATCAAGCTTCCGAGATGTAACTGGTGTGATGGCCGGCGCAATTTGTCGCACCTCATTAATATTCAAATAAATTGGTCCAGTGAGTCGTAGTTGCTCAATCTCTTTTTCAAGAATAGTCGTATTGACGGCTGATAAGTTCCCGGATCCTCGTTTTTGCACATCATGCTTATCTGTTCCGTTTGAATTGTGTTCTGCGTCAAATACGTAGTTAAATTTACCTTTATCGAACGAGTAATTTCCGACTTTCGTCGCCGTTAATTTCACTTCCACTTTCGTATCATTCACTTTGCAGGTCTGATCACCCTTTTCAATGAGACACTGACTCGTGAAAGAGCCACTCACTTTGTTCCCATCGACTCTCCAACCGTTCGGTAATGTGCTCGGGACGACCGCGTAACCTGTCGGAATGACGTCTTCCACATTAATCGTCCAAGAGAATTGTTTATAAGCATTTCCGTTTGGCGACTGAATGAACGGGACAGACTGATTAATATTGTATGCGAGTGTGACTTGATTGCCCATCTCGGTCACTAACGGACTGATCGTACGAGAGACGAATGCTGCTTCTTCTGAAGCAAGTACATCGACCGTAAATGTCTCAGAGGAGGTGATAGCTCCCTTCGCACGTTGCTCTTTCGTTTCAATTCGAACGTTCAACGTTGACCCGGCCTTGGCTTTATGGTCATAAAAGAAACCGGTCGCTTCATCGTTTCGTACGCTAGCGAACTTCCCATCTTCTTTCGGAAACACTTGTTTTCCGTCGACAAGGACGCGCGTATCTAAAAATTGGTCTGCAAAGTCATAGTCGATGGACTTCCACGACAAGTAGAGTGGTTCGATGTCATATACGGTCCGTTTCTTCGACTCGTTCATGACCGGTGCAAGTACATCAATCTTTGGAGCATGGTTTGATCCGATAAAAGCACGGAACATCGTATTGACGAAGATCTCTTTCTCATCTTGCTCATTAAACGTTTGGACATGACCCGCCCCAGAATACGTCAAGTTGCCGACCGTATACATATAATAATGGTTTGCGCTGTCGCCTACTGTACGGTTGTCACCGACCAAGTTGAACCAGGTCGTCAATTCCTCATTTTCTAAATCGAGTGAGAAGTATTGGTTGTGTGTTGTCTTAACTTTTTTTGTCGTACCAGTGCTCGCACTCAACTTATACGGATATTCAGTGAATAAACCGGTAGCCGTTTGAATGACCGATGTCGAGGGATTTTGCGCATAAATCCCCATGTTCGTATATTCACGCGTCGCGAAACGGGAAGCGAAATTTGATTCCCAACTGTTTGTTGCTTTAAATTGACCGCTCGTCTCGGTCCGATATAACATGTCATGCGTAAACATGACGCCACGACCTTGATCCATAAATTTTATCAATTCTGGATGAACACAATCGTCATTAAGAGTAGAGATGTAAGTATCATTAAAACCGAAGATAATTAAATCTTTACTGTAAAACCATTTTTGATTAGTGGATATTTTGTTACCACATACTTTGTCAATTAATTCTTTGTAACTAATCGTCTCTAAATTAAATGAATAAAGATCACTATGACTTAACATCTGATTGTTTACGAAAGTATCGCTTAACTTTCCTGTAGTTGCGTTTTGAGTCATATCCGACGTAACTTGCAGAACGTTAGCTACCGCCTTCTCATCTTTCAACAAAAAACGGCCGGTCTGATAAGAATAGGTGCGGGCACTCGGATCTTTCAACACGAGCTTCCAGTATCGCGGGCTCGTGTAACTAGGCGCATCGATACGATAGCTGATTGATCCAGCTTGCTTAGCAGGCAATGTTTCGACCCATTCGTTCGGAGTGAATCGGTCATTGCTGTCTAGGTCGATGTACAATTCGACCGTCGCATTGGACGAAGGAGCGTTCTCAAGAGTGTACTCAAATCTGATTTCCTTACCGCGCTCAGCTGGAACGATTGAAGTTGTCGATTTCACATCGACCAATGACGTCAATGTCTTCGTTCCTTGCTTCATCACGACTTGTTTGACTTTATTTGGCTCATACATATTAAAAAATGTATTCAATACCGTTCTTGCCTCGTCTATTGTTTTAAACACAACAGCATTAGTTGGTTTTAACAGATTAAATTTTTTTACTGTATTATTTTTTGTGGCAAACACGTCCTCATGAAGCAATACCGGAACGCCGTTCGCAAGAAGCTCACGTTGAAGTTGTTGCACCTTCAACGCTGTAATGTCATTATCATACACGGTCGTGTTATGCGACTCTTTCGTTACTGCTCTTATATTATCGAACCCACTTAAGTTGGAATCGTACTTAACCGTTTTTGCGCTGTATTTCTCTTGGCTATCCGTCGCCCGTGAAGGACCAAAGACGACAGCGTCATATTTCCCTAACAAATCCTCTCGGGAGGCGTTGAACTGTTTCATCGTCATCGTCTGAACAGTATATCCAGAACCTAGGTTTAGTTGTGAGGCGATTTTCTCCTTCACATCAATTGTATTCTCATTTGATTTCGCTATATCCGTTAACTCCAAAATGACTGGTTTGATAGAAGTATTAGCTGATACGGTCGTATAAACTTCAAATAAAGTCGAAATAAGGAGTGATGTTAAGAAGACGATTGCGACGAATGCCGCTACGGGTCGTTTCAATCTTCGCTGACTGACCATGGTGCGTTTCCTCCTTGGGATATGAGTTGATTAAGACATACGTTCTCATACTCATTCATACGCTTTAAATGGATGGAAAACAAGGTCATTTTTGCAAACCTTGGAAATACGTTCTTACTTCACTGATGAAGTACAGCGACCCCGTCACGACGAGCGTCTTCGACTTCGGATTCTTCACCCAACGGTTGAGCCATAGTTTCCAGTCGACATAGTCGGCCCCGTCCTCAATCAAACTTTCTTTCGTCCGTGTCCGCGGGAAATCGAACGTCGTCTCGTACACTGTTCCGACCGTTTGAAGCGACGCCACCATGCTGGCTCGGTCTTTATCGGCGAGGATGGCCGCGAGGATCGTCACGTCGTCTTCAATCCGCAACTGTTCGACGAGTGCGGCGACCCCTTCCGCATTGTGTGCCCCATCGAGCACAATGCGCGGCGTCTTCGACACGAGCTCATATCGACCTGGATGCTGAGCTGTCTCAAGCCCTGACCGAATCGCCGCTCCTCCCCATCCGAGATGGCGCGCGACGGCGACGGCACACGCCCCGTTATACGCTTGATGGTGTCCGGTCAATCCGAGCGTCACCGGAAGCAAACCGTCATATGTCACGACCGTTTCGCGCCCGTCCTCGATCGACGTGACGAGTGATGTGACGTCATGAATCGGGGCGTCCATCGCCTCTCCTCGTTCGTCAAGCAACCCGATCAACCGCTCATCCGTCAAACTATGGAACATCGGCACACCTCGCTTCATGATGCCGAACTTCTCGAGCGCGATCTCTTCGAGCGTGTCACCGAGGATGCCTTGATGGTCGTGCCCGATAGACGTGACGACCGTCGCGAGCGGCCGTTTCAACACGTTCGTCGAATCGAGCCGACCCCCGAGCCCGACTTCCCAGATGACGAGGTCGGGCTGTTGCTCGTGGAAATAGAGCCACGCCATCACCGTGAGCAGCTCGAACTCGGTCAACGTCTCTGGTGACGCACTCGCACAATCTTGGACCTGGTTCGCGATGCGGACGAGGTCGTCCTCCCGAATCGGCTCCCCGTTCAACATGATCCGCTCCTCGAACTGGATGATGTACGGCGAGATGAACGTCCCGACGTTCAAGCCCTCCTGCATCGCCATCGCTCGCAAAAAGGCGACGGTCGACCCTTTTCCGTTCGTGCCTGCGACGTGGACCGACGGCAACTCCTCGATCCCGAGCTTTTCTAGCATCCACTCGATTCGGGTCAACCCCGGCTTAATCCCGAACCGAAGCTGTCTGTTCAACCAATTCAATACGTCTTGTCTCGTCTCCATCTCCATCCACTCCTATATGTACACTTCCTTTTCATCTTACCAAAATTCGCGAAGCCCTACGTAAGGAATCGGCTGTGCTATACTCGAGGCGAAGAAGGAGGGATTGCGATGACAACCAATTGGAATTTCGAGGCGACGTACCTTGAACTCCGTGACATATTTTATGATCGTGGACCGGTCCACCCGGTCGAAGCACCTGAGCTCGTCTTGTTTAATGACGACCTTGCGAAATCGCTCGGGCTCGACATCGAGGCGGTGAAGCAGGACGTCGCCCTGTTAGCCGGAAATATTCAGACCGATACATCCTTTTCCGAGGCGTATGCCGGACACCAGTTCGGGCACTTCACGATGCTCGGAGACGGGCGCGCCCTCATGCTCGGGGAGCACATCGCTCCGAACGGGAAACGGTTTGACGTCCAATTGAAAGGCTCGGGCCCGACCGAATATTCTCGGGGCGGCGATGGACGAGCCGCCATCGGTCCGATGGTTAGGGAATTCATCATCAGTGAGGCGATGCACGCGCTCGGCATCCCGACGAACCGCGCCTTGAGTGTCGTCAAAACCGGAGAGCCTGTCATGCGGCAACGCCCGGAGCACGGCGCCGTGTTGACGCGTGTCGCCTCGAGTCACTTGCGCGTCGGGACGTTCCAATACGCGGCCGCAGCCGGTTCAATCGATGACGTCATCGCGCTCGCTGACTACGCGATTCGTCGCCACGACGCTGACCTTGAAGGAAAGCCGGACCGCTACGAACAGTTCCTCCGTCGTGTCATCACGCGCCAGGCGAAGCTGATCGCCGACTGGCAACTCGTCGGCTTCATCCACGGCGTCATGAACACGGACAACACGTTCATCAGCGGTGAAGGTCTCGACTACGGCCCGTGCGCGTTCATGGACACGTATCATCCGCACACCGTCTTCAGCTCGATTGACCGGGAAGGCCGCTACGCGTACGCAAATCAGCCGTATATCGGGTCGTGGAACTTGGCGCGTCTGGCCGAGACGCTATTACCGCTCATCGCCGAGACGCAAGAAGGAGCGATCGACATCGCCAATAAGCTGTTGGATGGGTATACCGAGACGTATAAAGAAGCATACTTCACGGGACTCGCGCATAAGGTCGGGCTGTACGTCCGAAAAGACGGAGACGATGCGCTTACGGACGAATTACTTCGCCTGATGATGGAGAGCGAGGCGGACTTCACGAACACGTTCCGCGCGCTCACGCTCGGTGACATGGAATCGCTCGCTTTCGCCAACCGTGACGACGGCAAGACGTGGCTCGCCGCTTGGCGGAAACGCCTTGGGGAACAAGGTCTTCCGGATGAAGATGTGACCCGACTCATGCGTCAGCATAACCCGGCCATCATCCCGCGCAACCATCACGTCGAGACGGCGATTCAAGCGGCCGCTCGCGGTGACTTCGCACCGACCGAGTCACTGCTCGCCGTACTCCGAGAGCCATACGATTATGAAGCGGACAACGGACGCTACGTCTCGCCAGGTCCACCGCGGACGTATCCGTATCAGACGTTTTGTGGCACATGATCCATTCCGCTATCGCGGGATGGATTTTTTGAAACCTTTGTTTGACTCTTTCGTAAAAAATGAAAGGAGTAGGAAAGGGGTCACCAAACATGAATGAACAGACTACTTTATATCGAAATCGATTCTTGGAACAGAATCCATCGCTCCATCCCGATGATATTGAAGCGTTTCAATTCGGTGCAGATGCAAATTATTTAGCCACACTTGTGACGACAGGTCAGAAAACAGCAACATGTTCTGCCCATGTTTTATATGAAATTGAAAATGAAGCCCTTCCCTATGTCGGACAATATGCAATCGTTCTTGATGCGTCCGATCACCCTGTCGCTGTCATTCAAACGACAGAGGTCACCATCCAGCCGATGAATCAAGTTCCCAAAGAATTTGCGTTAGCAGAGGGCGAAGGCGACTATACAGAGTGGTGGAATGCGCATGAGCTATTTTTTACCGACTTGCTTAAAACCTATCAACTTTCATTCACTGAGGACATGAATCTCATCTGCGAACGCTTTAAAGTCGTCCATCATAATTTGAATCTCATTTAGAAAGGAGATAACTATGCGCTTACTCGCTTCACTCATTTCGTTAGGTTTCGCCTGCCTCATCTCGCTCGAGCTGTGGCAAGGTCCGTTTCATAGCGGCTGGGTTTGGTCCATGCCCGTGTTTTTCTTAATCGTTTCGTTTTTTCAGTTCATGAAACATTTGAACGAGCTTGAATGGGAGGAAACAAAATGAAGGTCACAATTGCCGCATTGATGTTTCTCATCCTTTCGGCTTCCTACACGGTATATAGTCTCTACCTCTTATTGATTGGGCAAGCGATTCAGCCCCAATGGACCGGGCTTGCGCTCGGCGCCTTATTCACCTCATCGTACTTCCTGTTGACCAAACAGTTGCCAGCGTGGGACGGAAGTGATCACGAATGAGAATCGTCTATTTCATTTTGATGCTCATCGCCGTGTTTCTGTATGCGGTCTATCTCGTCCATCTGTATCGGGTCGGGCTGACCGATTCGCTCTACATGCATTTTCTTTGGATTACCGCCATCGGCCTCTACATCGTCTGGCTAAAGCGAAGAACCCCCAAACGTCACTATTGACGTCGGGGGTTCTTCGCGTTTACATCCCACAGCTTAAGCTATTGTGACTCCAAAAAAACCTTCTTCGGAGAACGCGTCTCCAAAGAAGGTCAAGGTGTTACTTACGCAACTCTTCCAAACGGGCTCGGACCGCGTCACGTTTGTCGAGGTAGTCTTTTTCTTTTGCTTTCTCTTCGTCGATGACATGAGCCGGCGCCTTGCCGGTGAAGCCTGGGTTGCCGAGTTTCTTCTGAACGCGCTCGACTTCCTTCTCGTACTTCGCCACTTCTTTTTCAAGACGGGCGATTTCTTCTTCGAAGTTGATCAAGTCAGCGAGCGGGATGAACAGTTCTGCCCCCGTCATGATGGCCGACATCGACTTGTCTGGAGCCGTCAAGCCACGCGCGATTTCAAGCTCGGTCGCGTTCGTGAACTTGCCGATCGTCGCCTCGTTCTCGCTCAAGTAGCCTTGTGTCGTGTCGTCACTCGTCGCGATGAAGAGTTGGATCGGTTTCGACATCGGCGCGTTCACTTCCGAACGAATGTTACGGACCGAGCGGATGACGTTCATGACCGCCTCAAACGCAGGGACCGACTCCGCGAAGTGGAGGTCGTCACGGCGTGTCGGGTAGCTCGCACGGACGATCGAGTCGCCTTCGTGCGGCAAGTGTTGCCAAATCTCCTCTGTGAGGAACGGCATGAACGGGTGCATGAGACGCATGATCGAGTCGAGCGTATGTGCGAGCACTGAACGTGTCGTCGCTTTCGCCACCTCGTCCTCACCGTAGAGCGTGAGTTTCGCCATCTCGATGTACCAGTTACAGAACTCTTCCCAGATGAAGTTGTACAGGTAGCGACCGGCTTCGCCGAACTCGTACTTGTCGACGAGACGTGTCACTTGGTCGACCGTGTCGTTCAAACGAGTGAGGATCCACTTGTCGGCAAGCGTCTTCTCGCCTGAGAGGTCGATATCCTCGAACTTCATGCCGTCCATGTTCATGAGAGCGAAACGGCTCGCGTTCCAAATCTTGTTCGCGAAGTTCCATGTCGACTCGATCTTCTCCCAATAGAAGCGGAGGTCGTTCCCTGGAGTTGAACCGGTAAGGAGGAACCAGCGGAGCGAGTCGGCACCATACTGGTCGATGACTTCCATCGGATCGACGCCGTTACCGAGCGACTTCGACATCTTGCGGCCTTCCGAGTCGCGGATGAGACCGTGGATGAGGACGTCGTTGAACGGTTGCTTCCCTGTGAACTCGAGCGATTGGAAGATCATGCGCGATACCCAGAAGAAGATGATGTCGTAACCCGTGACGAGCGCGCTCGTCGGGAAGTAACGTTTGAAGTCTGCTGCATCCGTGTCCGGCCAGCCCATCGTCGAGAACGGCCAGAGCGCTGACGAGAACCACGTGTCGAGCACGTCTTCGTCTTGCGTCCAGTTCTCGCTGTCCGCGGGTGCGTCTTTTCCTACGTATACTTCGCCTGTCTCGTTATGGTACCAAGCCGGGATGCGGTGTCCCCACCAAAGTTGACGGCTGATGCACCAATCGCGGATGTTCTCCATCCAGCGGAGGTACGTGCCTTCGAACCGCTCTGGGACGAAGTTGACTTTCGTGTCGTCATGTCCTTGTGCTTCGAGCGCCGCTTTCGCGAGCGGCTCCATGTCGACGAACCACTGTTTCGAAAGATACGGCTCGATGACCGCGCCTGAACGTTCCGAGTGGCCGACCGAGTGCGTGTGCGGTTCGATCTTGACGAGCGTGCCGTCCGCTTCTAAATCTTTCACGAGTTGCTTGCGGCATTCGAAGCGGTCGAGCCCTTCGTACTTGCCTGCGTTCTCGTTCATCTTGCCGCCTTCGTCCATGACGAGGACGCGCGGGAGTTCGTGACGGTTCCCGATCTCGAAGTCGTTCGGGTCGTGTGCCGGCGTGATCTTCACGCAGCCTGTACCGAACTCCATGTCGACGTAGTCGTCGGCGACAATCGGAATCTCACGGTTCATGACCGGAAGCATGATCGTCTTGCCGACGAGGTGCGCGTAACGCTCATCTTTCGGGTTGACGGCGACGGCCGTATCACCGAGCATCGTCTCCGGACGCGTCGTCGCGATCTCGATGTGGCCTGAGCCGTCCGCGAGCGGGTATTTCATATGGTAGAACGCGCCCTCGACCTCTTGATAGATGACTTCGATATCCGAGACGGCCGTCTTCTGCGCCGGGTCCCAGTTGACGATGTACTCGCCGCGGTAGATCATGCCTTTCTCATACAGACGGACGAACACTTCCTGGACCGCTTTCGAGAGTCCTTCGTCGAGCGTGAAACGCTCACGCGAGTAGTCGAGGCCGAGGCCAAGTTTTGACCACTGGGCACGGATCGTGTCGGCGTACTCATCCTTCCATTCCCACGTCTTCTCGAGGAACTTCTCGCGACCGAGGTCGTAACGCATGATGCCGTCCTCACGGAGCTTCTGTTCGACTTTCGCTTGTGTCGCGATGCCGGCGTGGTCCATCCCTGGGAGCCAGAGCACGTCATAGCCTTGCATGCGCTTCAAGCGCGTCAATAAGTCTTGGAGCGTCGTGTCCCACGCGTGTCCGAGGTGAAGTTTTCCTGTCACGTTCGGTGGCGGGATGACGATCGTGTACGGCTCTTTCGAGTCGTCCTCGTCTGCTTTGAATACGTCGTTCTCTAACCAGTAGTCGTACCATTTCGCTTCCGTCGCACTCGGGTCGTACTTCGTCGGCATGGTGATTTCGTTTGTCTCGTTGGCCATGTGTAATGCCCCCTCTATAAAATGTAAACACAAAAACGGCTTCTCTCGTCCTATACGCTAAGGACGAAAGAAGCCGAATCTTCCGCGGTACCACCTTAGTTCGCCAAACACGTTGGCGCCCTCAAAATCGAATAACGGTCGATGGACCGGACCTCTCTACTCGCGTTCAAAAGGTCAGCTCCGAGGCGACTTCCGCACCATCCTTCGCGGCCTCGCACCAAGCGGCCGCGTCTCTGAGAAAGGATGTTTGTTGCGTACTATTCCTCATCGTAGCTTTTGTTCGTATCTGTTAAACAATTGTAGCGACAGAAGCTGTTTCCGTCAAGATTAGAGTGAAAACTCTTCTTGCAACTCTTTGAACGTCGCTTCGACCGCCGCGATCGTCTGCTCGATGTCCTCGTCCGTATGCACGGTCGAGAGGAACAAGCCTTCGAACTGTGATGGTGGCAAGAACACGCCGCGCGCCGCCATCTTCCGGTAGTATGAGCGGAACATTTCGAGGTTGGCCGATTTCGCCTTCTCGAAGTTCGTCACTTTCTCATTCGTGAAGAAGAAGCCGAACATCGACCCGGCACGGTTCGTGTCGTGCGGGATGTTGTACTTCTCGCCCGCTTTCGTGAAGCCTTCGGCGAGACGGTCGGCTTTGCGCTCGAACTCCGCGTAATGTTCAGGCTTCAGTTGCGACAGCGTCGTGTAGCCGGCGATCATCGCGAGCGGGTTGCCCGAGAGCGTTCCCGCCTGATAGATCGGCCCTTGTGGCGCAATCTGTTCCATGATCTCGCGTTTCCCACCGTACGCACCGACCGGAAGGCCGCCGCCGATGACTTTCCCGAGGCACGTCAAATCCGGCATCACGCCGAAGTAGCCTTGGGCACAGTTGTAGCCGACACGGAAACCGGTCATGACCTCGTCAAAGATGAGGAGCGCGCCGTGTTGTTCCGTGATCTCACGAAGTCCTTCGAGGAATCCTGGTTGCGGCGGGACGAAGCCCATGTTGCCGGCAGCCGGCTCGACGATGACGCCGGCGAGGTCGTCGCCGTACTTCTCGAACGCGACACGGACGCCTTCTAAATCGTTATACGGCACCGTGAGCGTGTGGCTCGCGAGCTCTTTCGGCACGCCTGGTGAGTCCGGGAGACCGAGTGTGGCGACACCGGATCCCGCTTTGATGAGGAGCGAGTCGCCGTGACCGTGGTAGCAGCCTTCGAACTTCAAGATTTTCGTCTTGCCCGTGTAGCCGCGCGCGAGGCGAAGTGCCGCCATCGTCGCTTCCGTGCCCGAGTTGACCATGCGCACCATCTCGATCGATGGGACGCGGTCGATGACGAGTTCCGCCATCTTCGTCTCGAGCTCGGTCGGTGTCCCGAACGTCCAGCCCTTCTCGGCCTGCTCTTGGATCGCTTTCGTCACGACCGGGTCACGGTGACCGAGGATGAGCGGTCCCCAAGAGAGGACGTAGTCGATATATTCGTTGCCGTCGATGTCGTACACACGTGAGCCTTCACCGCGTTCGGCGAAGATCGGTGTCATCCCGACTGATTTATAGGCACGGACCGGGCTGTTCACCCCGCCCGGCATGAGCGGACGTGCTTGTTCGAACGCCGCTTCTGAGCGTGTTTGATTGTAGGTCATGCGTAGTCTCCTTCCAAATAGCGACAGACGTCTTTAGCGAAATACGTGATGATGAGATCGGCGCCGGCCCGTTTGAAGCCAACCATCGTCTCCATGACGATGCGTTGTTCATCGACCCAGTCGTTCATCGACGCTGCTTTGATCATCGCGTACTCCCCGCTCACGTTATACGCCACAATCGGCATATCGAGCGAGTCGCGCATGTCACGGATGATGTCCATGAACGCGAGCGCCGGTTTGACGATCATGAAGTCCGCCCCTTGCTCGACGTCCGATTGCGACTCCCGGAACGCCTCGCGACGGTTGGCCGGGTCCATTTGATAGCCTTTCCGGTCACCTTCACCCGGTGCCGACTGCGCCGCGTCACGGAACGGTCCGTAGTACGCCGATGCGTATTTGACGCCGTAGCTCATGATCGGGATATGGCTGAACCCGTTTTGATCGAGCCCTTCCCGAATCGACGCGACGAAGCCGTCCATCATCGAACTCGGCGCGATGATGTCAGCGCCGGCTTGTGCTTGCGTGATCGCCGTCTGGACGTGAAGCGGCAGTGACGCGTCGTTATCGACGTCACCGTTCTTCACGATGCCACAGTGGCCCGTCGACGTATATTCGCATAGGCACGTGTCGGCGACGACCGTGAGTTCTGGCGCCCACGCTTTCACTTTGCGGATCGCTTCTTGGACGATGCCGTGGTCGTGATACGCTTCCGTACCTTCCGGGTCTTTATGTTCAGGCACACCGAACAAGATGACCGATTGGATGCCGAGGTCGACAATCTCTTTGATCTCGTCCTCGAGACGGTCGAGCGAGAAGTTGAAGACGCCAGGCATCGAGCTGACTTCGCGTTTAATATTCGTCCCTTCGATGATGAAGAGCGGGTAAATCAAATCTTCTTTCCGAACATGGTTTTCACGTACGAGTGCACGCATCGACTTCGATGAACGAAGGCGACGGTGACGGTCGAACTGGTTCATGAAAAATCCTCCCCTACACACTGTATTAATGCATCCATAGTATAACATTCTGGTACCCGGACCGGTAACGTCGACACTTGTCGGACGGCGCGCTCGGTCACTTCACCGATGGCGTACCACGTCCCGTGGAAGCGCTCGAGATAAGGTGTGAGCGCGTGGACGGCCGACGGACTGAGGACGAGGAGCACCTGGACTCGTCCGAGCGCCTCGGCTTCTGTCTCCGTCAGTTCACGACCGACCGTCTCATAGACGACCCAGTCGACGACGTGTCCGAGCTGTCCCATATGGTCCGTGTTCGCCAAGTCGCCCCGGGCGAACAAGACGGTCTCACCCGGTTTGACGACATGGGCCAAATCGTGGAACAACGCCTCGCCCGTATACGTCTTCGGCATGAGCGAGACGGTAAATCCAACGGCCTCGAGCGCTTGTTTCGTCTTCTCGCCGACAGCGGCGACCTGGACGTCACGCGGGACATCCGACAGCGCTGGCACGGCGTTTTGACTCGTGACGACGAGCCAATCGAACGAGCGTGTCGGTAGTGGCGCATCGGTCAATCTCGTCTCGATGAGCGGGACGTGATGAACGGAAAGACCGCTCGCCTCGAGCGTGGCTCGTTGCGAAGCGGTCAATCGTTTTGTCCCTGTGTACCAGACGTCACACATTGACCGAGGCGAGAATCTCACGCCCGCCGCGACCAAGAAGGTCGTCTGCCACATCTTGACCGAGGGCGATCTCGTCTGTCGACGTCTTCGTCACCCGGAGCACTTCTTTTCCGTCGACCGAGGCGATGAGCCCGGTGAGCGTCACGTCGTACCCGTCGACCGTCGCATAACCGCCGACCGGTACGTGGCAGCTCCCTTCGATCGCCTTCAAAAACGTCCGCTCCGCCGTCGCCGCTTTCGCTGTCACGTCGTCGTGGAGAAGTTGGAGGATCGCCGTCACTTCAGCGTCATCTTTCCGGCTCTCGATGGCGAGCACGCCTTGACCGACGGCCGGGACCATCATGTCGGCGTCAAGCGCCTCGAAGTCGACACGGTCCGTCCACCCCATCCGCTCAAGTCCGGCTTTGGCGAGCAAGATGGCGTTGAAGTTCTCGGTCTCGAGCTTCTTCAAGCGCGTATCGATGTTCCCGCGAATCCATTGGATCTCGAAGTCCGGGCGCGCCGCGAGCATTTGCGCCCCGCGACGGAGCGAGCTCGTTCCGATGACGGCACCTTGCGGGAGCGTCTCGAACGTGTAGCCGTTCTCACAGATGAGGACGTCACGCGCATCGACGCGCTTCGGCATACAGCTGATGTAAAGCTCTTCCGGCAACTCGGCCGGGACGTCTTTCATGCTGTGGACGGCGAAGTCGATGCCGCCTTCGAGCATCTGTTGTTGAATCTCTTTGACGAATAGACCTTTGCCGCCGACTTTAGATAATTGGACGTCGACGATTTGGTCACCTTTCGTCACGATTTCTTTGATCTCGAACTCGTTTTTCGCTCCGGCTTTCTTCAGTTGCTCGATAACCCATTTCGTCTGTGTCATCGCAAGTTGTGAACGGCGTGAGCCGACAATGATTTTACGCATCATACTATCCCCTTCATAGAAAAAGGCGACGGACCTCGTCGCCTTAAGATTGTGTTAGCGCATCAATGCGCGAAGTGGTGCTTTCGCCGAAATGGCCTCGGTTTCTTCCATCTCGTGTTCCATCTCTGTTTCCGGTAACTCGACATCGAGCCCAAACGTTTCGACGAACTGCGCGATGCGCGTGTTCGCATCCGGCTGGGCGGCGGCGTCTTTAATATAGTCGATCGGTTCACGAAGCATCTGATTGATGATTGACTTCATATGTTTGCCGATGACTTTTTTGTCCCGGTCCGACAGATGGTCGAGCTTGCGCTCGAGACTCTCCATCGTCTCTTCTTGAACGTTTAGCGCGCGGGCACGCAACTCGTTCATGATCGGCACGACGCCGAGCGTGACGAGCCATGTCTGGAACTCTTGGATCGCTTCGTCGATCTTCACTTCAATCTTTTCCGCTTCGACGAGGCGGGCCGCCAAGTTCTTATTGACGATGCCGTTCAAGTCATCCACATCAAACAAATGCACGCCCGGAAGCGCACGGACCGCTGGATCGATATCTCGCGGTACAGCAATGTCGATTAAAAGGAGCGGACGTTCCCGGCGCAACAGTTGCGCCGCGGCCACATCATCATATTCGATGACGGCTTGTTTCGCGCCCGTCGAACTGATCAAAATGTCCGCGTCGAGCAGTCCGCAGGCGATTTCGCGAATCGAGTGGGCCCGGCCTTTGAACTTGTCGGCGACCGCTTTCGCCTTGCTCTCGGTCCGGTTGAAGACGGCGATTTGTTTCGCCCCGGCCTCGAACAAGTTGAGCGTCGTCAATTCGCCCGTCTCGCCGGCGCCGACGACGACGACTTGTTTGTCGTCAAGCGACGCGTACATCTCTTGCGCGAGCGTGACCGCCGCCGAGCTGACCGATACCGACATTTCCCCAATTTGTGTGTCCGTATGGGCGCGTTTGGCGAGCGTGACCGCTTCTTTGAACAATTTGTTGAACACCGTGCCGGTCGTGCCGTTCTCTTGGGCACGGAAGAAGCTCGATTTCACTTGTCCTAAAATCTGTGTTTCCCCAATGATCATCGAGTCGAGACCCGACGTGACGCGGAACAAGTGACGGATCGCCTCTTCCCCTTCACGAATCGACAAGTAAGGTGTGAACTGGTCCATCTCAAGGTCGAACCAATTCGCTAGAAAACGTTTTGTATAATAACGACCTGTGTGGAGCTGGTCGGTGACGACGTATAGCTCCGTCCGGTTACAAGTTGACAAAATAACCGATTCAAATATGCTTTTCTCTTCGCGAAGTGCAATCATCGCGTCCACGATTTCTTGCTCCCCAAACGAGAACTGCTCCCGAATCGCGACAGGGGCTGTCTTGTTATTTAGTCCAACGACGACAATATGCATGTACCTCTTCCCCTCATCCAAAATCCACCGACGGTTGTCTCTTCTATAATCAATCTCTACCGTACATTATAACAGTTCTTATCTGGTAACTATAATCTTCTGTTTGATTTTATTGAAATAAAATAAGAACTTTTTGTGACGAAAAAAAGTAGAAACGGACAAAGATGCCATTTCTACTTTTTCAGTCATTTGAGTGTCGAAGAATCTGTGATGATCGTGCTTTCCTGTTTCTCTTCTTCCGCTTCCAAGTAATGCTTTTGCTCCCGCAGTTTGTAGATGCGGACGATGTTTTGGACGACGACTTTCGCCACCGCATACGTCGGCACGGCGATGAGCATCCCGATGATACCGGCGAGGTTCCCAGCGACGAGCAAGACGATGATGATCGTGAGCGGGTGCACTTTGAGCGACTTCCCTTGAATGAGCGGGGAAATGACGTTCGACTCGATCTGCTGCACGATGATGATGACGATGATGACCCAAACGGCCATGATCGGCTCTTGAATGAAGGCGACGACGACGGCCGGGGCAGCACCGAGGAACGGTCCGACGTACGGGATGATGTTCGTCACCATCATGAAGAGGGCGAGCAAGATCGCATAATCGACGCCGACGATCCAAAGCCCGATGAGCGATGTGATCCCGACGAAGAAGGCAACGAGAAGTTGCGCATGCACATAGTTTTTAACCGTCGTGTGCATGTCGTTCAAAATTTTACGAGTCTCTGACTCATAGCTCTTCGGCAACCACTTGACGATCGAGTCCGGAAGACGCTTTCCATCAAGCAACATGTAGATGAGCATGAACGGAATGACGACGATCGTGATGACAGCCGATGTGATAAATCCGACGAGACGGCCGACCGACGAGGCGACGTTTCCGAAGATGTCTCCGAGGTACGCCGTGACGTTGTTCGTGAACTCCGTGAACATATCGTCGTTCTCGTTGACGAATCGTGACAAGAACTCATTTTCCATGAGCGAGTCACGGACGGCGAAGATTTGCACTTGCAGCTCTTTCGCGATACTCGGTAATGCGTTCACAAGTGACGTCACCTGCTCAACGAGGAGCGGGCCGAGCACACTGAAGACGATTGTGATAATGAGCAGAAGCGACGTCAACGTGATGGCGACGGAGACGCCGCGTTTCCCGGAGCGCTTCTCCAAATAGTCGACGATGCCGACGAGAAAATAAAAGAATAGTCCAGCAAGAATGAGCGGTACGGTGACGAGTGCCAAAATGACTTTCACCGGTTCGAACACGAATGAGATCTGTGTCCCGACCCAGATGACCAGGAAGATCGTCAGCGCCCAAAATAAGGCGCGGTACCATTTACTTTCAAACATCATATGCATCTTTCCACCCCGTTCAATATTCTCTTGTCCTGTATGTAGACAATTATACGATACTTACCCGCTGCGGTAACCCTGAAAACAAAAAAGACGAGGGATTGCCTCGTCTTCCATCAATCGTCTTCGCGTGTCAACAAATCATAGATCGCTTTCCACGCCTCGTCTTTTCCTTCTGCCGTCTCCGCCGAGAAGGCGATGAACCGGTCAGACGGGTCGAACTGGAGCTTCCGTTTAACGGCCGCTTCATGTTTTTGACGTTGGCTCTTTTTGATTTTGTCGAGCTTTGTCGCGACGACGATGACCGGGATGTCGTAATGCTTCAAGAAGTTGTACATCGTCACGTCGTCCCCTGTCGGCTCGTGACGGATGTCGACTAACAGCACGACGCCACGGAGCGCTTGTTGCGACGTCAAGTACTGCTCCATCATGACGCCCCACTTCTCGCGCTCGGTCTTCGACACTTTCGCGTAGCCGTAGCCCGGAACGTCGACGAACATGATCTCGTCGTTAATGTTGAAGAAGTTGAGCGTCTGCGTCTTCCCGGGCTTTGAAGACGTGCGGGCAAGCGCTTTACGCTGACAAATCTTGTTGATGAACGACGATTTCCCGACGTTCGAGCGGCCGGCAAGGGCGACTTCCGGCAACTCGTGCACCGGATAATGGTCCGGTGCAACGGCGCTCGTAATAAATTCTGCTTTAGTGATTTTCATTTAATTTCCTCCAAATGCTACTTCTAGTACTTCATCGAGCATCGTCACAGGCACGAACGTCAATTTCTCACGGACCGTGTCTTGAATGTCATCGATGTCACGTTCATTGTCTTTCGGGATGATGATCGTCGTGAGCCCGGCTCGGTGTGCGGCAAGTGCTTTCTCTTTCAAGCCGCCGATCGGCAAGACGCGGCCGCGAAGGGTGATCTCACCGGTCATACCGATGTCGCGGCGGACTTTCTTCCCGGTCAGTGCCGAGATGAGGGCCGTCGCGATCGTAATACCGGCCGACGGTCCGTCTTTCGGGACAGCACCTTCTGGCACGTGAATGTGGACGTCTTGCCGTTCATAGAACGACGGGTCGATGCCGAACCGTTCGGCGTTGGCGCGAACGTAACTGTACGCCGTCTGGGCCGACTCTTGCATGACGTCTCCGAGTTTCCCCGTCAACTGCAACTTGCCTTTACCCGGCGCGAGCGCGACCTCGATCGTGAGCGTGTCGCCGCCGAACGCCGTGTAGGCGAGGCCCGTGACGGCACCGATCGAGTCTTCCGTCTCTCCTTTTCCGTAACGGTACTTCGGTTTCCCGAGGTAATCGCCGAGACTCTTCAAGGAGACGGTGACGCGTTTTTTCTCACCGATGGCGATTTGTTTCGCCGCTTTCCGGCAGAGCGATCCGATGACGCGTTCTAAGTTACGGACACCGGCCTCGCGTGTATAACGACGGACGACCTCGTAGAGCGCGTCTTCTTTGATCGTCAGTTGGCTCTTTTTCAAGCCGTGTTCTTTATACTGTTTCGGGATCAAATGGCGTTTCGCGATCTCGACTTTCTCGAGCTCCGTGTAACCGCCGATTTGAATGAGCTCCATCCGGTCGAGGAGCGGTGCCGGGATTTGCGACACGTCGTTCGCCGTTGCGATAAAGAGGACGTTCGACAAGTCGAACGGCTCTTCGATGTAATGATCGGAGAACGAGACGTTCTGTTCCGGGTCGAGCACTTCGAGCATGGCCGACGCCGGGTCACCCCGGAAGTCAGACGCCATCTTGTCGATCTCATCGAGCAAGAACACGGGGTTTTTACTCTCGGCTTGCTTCAGACCACGGATGATGCGACCTGGCATCGCCCCGATATACGTCCGGCGGTGCCCGCGAATCTCGGCTTCGTCACGCACCCCGCCGAGCGAGACGCGGACGAAATGGCGTTCGAGCGCCGAAGCGATTGAACGGGCGAGCGACGTCTTCCCAACCCCTGGAGGTCCGGCGAGACAAAGGATCGGTCCGCGCAGCGAGTTCGTCAATTGACGGACGGCCAAATATTCGAGGATGCGGTCCTTCACCGATTCGAGTCCGTAATGGTCATCATCGAGCACGTCGGCCGCATGTTTGACGTCTAGTTTATCCTCGGTCTCGATGCCCCACGGCAGTGAGGCGACCCAGTCGAGGTAGTTGCGGATGACAGCGTACTCCGGTGACGTCGCCGGGACGACGTTCAACCGCTCGGCTTCCCGCATGACGTTTTTCCGTGTCGTCTCGGGCAATTCGAGCGCCTCGAGCTTCTCGCGGAGACGGTTCGGCTCCGAGTCTTGCGACTGGTCCCCGAGCTCTTGTTGGATCGTCTTCATCTGTTCGCGCAAGTAATATTCTTTTTGCGCCTGCTCGATCGTCTTTTTCGTCCGCTCGCGCAGCTCTTGCTCGAGCTCGATGATCTCGACTTCGTGCGTCATGATCTCGAGCAGCTCCAAGCCACGCTTGACGGCGTCCGGTTCTTCGAGCATCGCCTGGCGCAGATCGACATCGATGTCGAGTTTCGAGGAGATGTAGTCGGTGAGTGACTCGAGCCGCTCGTACATCTCGAAACGGCGCCGCTCATCCGGCGACAACCCTTTGATCGACCCGACGAGTTTGCCGAACTGTTCTTTGAGCAGGCGGACGAGTGCCGTCCGTTCGACTTCTTCGCCTTCGACGAGTTCGAGCGGTTCGACTTCAGCGAACCAACCGTCTTTCGTCTCTTCGATCGACGTGATCGTGACGCGTTCTTTCCCGACGAGACGGACGCGGACCGTCTCGTTCGACAGCTCGCTCATCTTGGCGATGTGGACGCGCGTCCCGATCGCGTATAAGTCCTCCGGTTCAGGAGCTTCTTTTCCTGTCTCTTTTTGTGTCACGACTATCAAATCTGTCTCATTTTCCTTTGCGGCGAGGAGTGCCCGTAACGACAGCGGACGCCCGACATCGATCGTCACGCCGATCAGCGGATAGACCACGACGCCACGCAAAGGAAGGATTGGTAATTGTTCCATAACAACGCCTCCTGTGCAAAAAGGCTCAAAACCCGGATGTGCCGAGTGTTTGAGCCTTCTTCGTTAAAAATTATGCTGTCTCTTTGTTGTCGCCTGTCTGTTCGACAGTACCATCGCGAAGGACGTATTTCGGACCGGCAAGACCCGTAATCGTTTCATCCGTGATGATGACTTTCTCGATATCGTCGCGCGATGGGACAGTGAACATCACATCGAGCATCATTTCTTCGATAATCGAGCGGAGACCGCGTGCGCCAGTCTTACGTTTGATCGCAAGTTTGGCAATTTCAATCAACGCCTCATCGGTGAACGTGAGTTCGACGTCGTCAAGTTCGAGCATTTTCTCGTACTGACGAACGAGTGCGTTTTTCGGCTTCGTCAAGATCTCGACGAGCGCTTCTTCATCGAGCGTCGTGAGCGTCGCCATGACCGGCAGACGCCCGATAAATTCAGGGATTAATCCGAATTTTTGAAGGTCTTCCGGCAATGCGCGGGCGAGCAAGTCTTCTTGCGTCAACTCGCGGTTCTCTTGGTCGTTCCCGAAACCGATGACTTTTTTACCGATACGGCGTTTGACGACCGCTTCGATACCGGCGAACGCGCCGCCGACGATGAACAAGATGTTCGTCGTATCGATTTGGATGAACTCTTGATGCGGATGCTTCCGTCCACCTTGTGGTGGGACGCTCGCAGTCGTTCCTTCAAGAATTTTGAGCAACGCTTGTTGGACACCTTCACCTGACACGTCGCGCGTGATCGATGGGTTTTCCGACTTGCGGGCAATCTTATCGATCTCATCGATATAGATGATCCCTTTTTCAGCCTTCTCGACATCGTAGTCAGCCGACTGGATCAGCTTGAGCAAGATGTTCTCGACGTCTTCGCCGACGTAACCGGCTTCCGTCAAGCTCGTCGCGTCCGCGATTGCGAACGGGACGTTCAAGACGCGAGCCATCGTTTGAGCGAGAAGCGTCTTACCGCTACCAGTTGGTCCGATCATGACGATGTTCGACTTCGAAAGTTCGACATCATCAGAGCGGCCACCGGCGTTGATGCGTTTATAGTGGTTATAGACAGCTACCGAAAGCGCACGTTTCGCCCGATCTTGTCCGATGACGTACTCGTCAAGGATGTTACGGATTTCTTGTGGTTTTGGAATGTCTTTGAATTCGACTTCCTCTTCGACACCGAGCTCTTCCTCGACGATCTCGTTGCAAAGCTCGATACATTCGTCACAAATGTATACGCCAGGACCGGCGACTAGTTTACGGACTTGTTCTTGCGATTTCCCGCAAAACGAGCACTTGAGTTGCCCCTTTTCCTCGTTAAATTTGAACATTCGGTACACCCCTTCTAAATGGAAATGGATGTAAGTGCGATAAATCGCCTATTTGTATTTTCAGGTGCTCTCGCACCGTGAAAAGACATTTACATCTCTGCGTTGCAATAATTGTAGCATGAACAAATCACTTCATCAAAGATAAACACATACAAAGTGTCATGACGAAAAAAAGGACGACTGCGCGGCAGTCGTCCTTTCAATCCAATTACTTCGCTTTCCCGTTTTCGACGAGGATGTCGATTGCCTTACGGAACTTGAGGTCACCTTTAAGTGTCTCGATTCCGCCTTGTGGCGCGAGCATCGTGCGGAGTTGGTCTGGTGCGATGTTGTAGAGCTTCGACATTTCTTCGAGCTCTTTCTCAGCATCTTCGTCAGACACTTCGATTGCTTCTTTTTCAGCGATCGCTTTCAAGACGAGACGAGCTTTAACGCGCTCTTCAGCTTGCTCTTTCATCTCTTCACGCATTGCGTCTTCAGAAGTTCCTGTAAGCTCGAAGTACATGTTGAGGTCGATTCCTTGTGAAGATACACGAGTGCCGAACTCTTGAACCATGCGATCTACTTCTTGCTCAACGAGGACAGCGGGTACGTCGATTGTCGCGTTTGCCGTCGCTTGTTCAACGAGTTGGTCGCGCATCGTGCCGTCTGCTTCTTGCTTCTTGCCTGCTTCTAAGCGCTCACGGATTTTCGCTTTCAATTCGTCGAGTGAAGATACTGACTCGTCGATATCTTTTGCGAACTCATCGTCGAGCTCAGGTACTTGCTTCGCTTTGACTTCGTGAAGCTTGACTTTGAATGTCGCTGGTTTACCCGCCAAGTTGTCAGCGTGGTACTCTTCAGGGAATGTTACTTCAACGTCTTTTTCTTCACCAGCCGTCATGCCGACCATTTGCTCTTCGAATCCAGGGATGAATTGGCCTGAACCGATTTCAAGCGTGTAGTTCTCAGCTGTGCCGCCTTCGAACTGCTCGCCATCAGCGAAACCTGCGAAATCAAATACAGCTGTATCGCCGTTTTCGACTGCGCCTTCTTTAACAGCAAGCTCAGCGCCTTGCTGTTGAAGTGCGTCAAGTTCTGCTGTGACTTCTTCGTCAGTGACTGTCGTTTCAACAGCTTCGTACTCGAGACCTTTGTACTCGCCAAGCTCAGCTTCAGGCTCAACAACGAACGTTACTTTGAACGTTACAGGTTTGCCTTTTTCGAGCGTGCCGTCTACATCGATGTTTTCGAGTGCGATTGGTTCGAAACCAGCTTCTTCGACTGCAGATTGAACCGTGTCGCGGTAGAGGATGTCGAGTGCGTCTTGGTAAAGCGCCTCTTCACCGTACATTTTGTTAAACATTGGGCGTGGCAATTTCCCTTTACGGAAACCAGGCACGTTCAAAGTTTTGACGACGTCTTTGAATGCTGCGTCGACTGCTTTATCAAAAGCTTCTGCAGGTGCTTCGTACGTGAGTACGCCTTGGCTACCTGATGTTTTTTCCCATTTTGCTGTCATGCTAAGTCCCTCCAACAATTCATTTATACGTACAAAAATGTACAACAATCCGTATTATAGCATAAATCCCACATGAGCACACAACGATTTAGTCGAGGAGCGACCGTGTGAACGAGGCGTCCGCCTCTAGTATTTCCCCGGCAAGACCGGTCGTTTCCATTGCGTTCAACATCGCCCGCTTCGCTTCAAGGATGGCCGGTTCCAACTCATCGGCGAGATGGGGGACGAACGGATAATGGACGTAACAATAGTTCGTCGATAACTGTGTCGCGATCTCATCGCCATAAAATCGCTTTTGCAAATCACCGAACGTGAAGCCCCATTCGCGCGCGAACGTGCTCGCCTCGCTTCGGTCATACACGTACCGTTCCCCGCGATCGGTCCATTCAATCATCTCAAGTTCGGCGATCGCCCGCTCGAGCACCATCACTTTGATCACTTTCGGCCGATCTTCGAGGAGGTACGCCTTCAGCACGTTATCGAGCACGTCATCGATATTGAAATGGACGTGAGCGAGCATCTCGATTTGTTCGGCGGTGCTCCCTCGATGGAGCGTCCGCTTCAGTTTCGCGATCGCCGCCGGGAACTCCGTCAGCTTCAACACTTGAAGCACCTGATACGCTTGCGTATTCACGTGGTCCCCGTCTTGGACGCTCAAGTACTTTTCAATCCAATGCGCCGCTTCGAACGGCTGGTCGCGCATGATGTAATATTGGGCGATTTGAAGACCGCACGTTTCCGGTTCGTCCGACGTCTCCATCTGTGTCGTGACAAGCTCTTCGAGTCGCTCGAGCGTCTCCGGCTCGTCCGGACGTTCCATCAAACATTGAAAGATTTCCATGAACAAGTACGTGTCCCCGTTTAGTTCTTCGTACCAGTCCCATAGTACCGGTTCGATGCGTTGCCGCTCCCCGGCCACATCGGCCTCTTTCACCATCTTTTGAAGTCGTGTCCAGTTCCCCGGAAACGGATACTGCTGATTTTTCTCCATCTCCCCACACCCTTTCTTCCACTCTTCTCCATCTTCCTTAGGAAAATGCGGATTGTCAAATGTTTCCCGAGAAAAACGAAAAAAGAGACAGCCCCCGTGGAGGCTATCTCTATTTTAAATGGAAGTGTCCCAAGAGGGATTCGAACCCCCGACCGACGCCTTAGCTTACCACCATGGCTTTCGCCACCAACGTGTGTTGTTTGTAGTCTGGACTATATCTTCACCGTTTCAGGTGCGACACGTGTAGTCTCTACGGAACCTCACGAACGTAATCGTTCCTTTACCGGTTCTACCTCTGCAGCAATTGCAGTCCTTCGAACCAGCTCGACCTCCGAAAAGGTACAAGTTTCCTCGGTATTACCATCAGCATGATCTGTTAAGGCTTCACCGATATAGTGTCGTCCACTTTATAGGTTCTTGTTTCCCTATAAAGGCTCCTATTTGTCTTGAAGGGCGTTGCTCTATCCAGCTGAGCTATTGGGACATTGACAAGAAAACTATAATAGAAAAATGGTTTGCTGTCAATTCCTTCTTTTCATTCCGTCACAGCTTTCCGCTCACATCGAGGTCTGGGACAGGCGAACCGTCCTCCGATCGATAAAAGCGGACCGCTGCCTCTCCGTTCCCTAAGTCAAGGAGCGCATACGTCTTGTCACTCCGGCCGCGCGGCATCCGAATCGAGCCCGGGTTGATATACACGACCCCGTCCTCGATCAACGCACCGGCGACGTGGGAATGCCCGAACAAGACGACGCTCGCCCCGACTTCCTCGGCCCGGTAGCGCAATCGGTTCAAGTCGTACTTCACATCGTGGTGATGGCCGTGAACGATCAGGATCGTTCCAACAGGTGTCGTCTCGACCCGTTCGAGCGGCAAGTCCCCACCAAAGTCGCAGTTGCCGCGCACGGTCCGATACGGCAGCAAGTGCTCATCAACGAGCGCGAGCTGCGAGTCCCCGCAATGGAACGCGTCATCAATCTCTTGTTCGTGCCGGTTGAAGATGCTCAATAGTTCTTCTGTCAATCCGTGACTGTCACTGACGATTAGAAAACGCATACGGCTCACCCTTCCATGAACGAAATGATTTCTGCCTCCAACTTGCGCAACGCTTGGCCGCGGTGGCTGACCGCCGCCTTCTCATCGCGCTCGAGCTCGGCCGCCGTCTTATGAAGCGACGGGACGATGAAGAGTGGGTCGTACCCGAACCCGTTCTCGCCATGCGGCGCATAGCCGATCGTGCCTTCGAGCGTCCCGCGCACCGTCAGTGTCTCCCCCGACGGTTTTGCGAGACAGAGTGCGCAGACGAAGCGCGCAGAGCGGTCGTTTGCCCCGTTCAACTTCTCTAAAAGAAGCGCGTTGTTCGCGGCGTCTGATTTTTCCGGTCCGGCGAAGCGTGCCGAGTAAATGCCCGGTGCCCCGTCGAGCGCGTCGACCTCAAGACCTGAGTCATCGGCGAGTACCGCGTGGCCGAAATAACGGGCCGCCTCGGTCGCCTTCAGTTCGGCGTTCGCTTCGAACGTCGTACCGGTCTCGTCCGTTTCCGGCGCGTCCGGATAATCGAGGAGCGACTCGACTTCAAAGCCGAGCGGCGTGAGCATGCCTTCGATTTCGACGACTTTGCCTTTGTTTCGTGTTGCTACAATCAACTTCATGTCGTTTCCTCCATCTGTTCACCGACGTACCACCATGAGGCGCCGAGCGCATCTTCCGCTGCTTTGAACAGCTGCTCGATCCCGCCTTGGGCGAGCAAGAGCATCTCGTTCATCTCTTGGAGCGTGAACGTCGCCTCTTCTCCTGTACCTTGCACTTCGACGAAACGACCGCTCGCCGTCATGACGACGTTCATGTCGACTTCCGCCGCCGCGTCTTCCTCATAGTTCAAATCGAGGACGAGCGCATCGGTCCGTCCGACCGAGATGGCGGCGACGCCTTCCTTGATCGGGGTGTCCGCCAGTTTCCCTTGGCGGATGAGCGCGTCGACCGCGAGGACGAGCGCACAGAAACCGCCGGTGATCGACGCGGTCCGTGTGCCGCCGTCCGCTTGGATGACGTCACAGTCGATCCAAATCGTCCGTTCGCCGAGTCGTTCCAAGTCGACGACCGATCGTAAGCTCCGGGCGATCAACCGCTGGATTTCCATCGTCCGACCCGATTGTTTCCCGCGCACCGCTTCGCGCACGGTCCGGTCCCCGGTCGCGCGAGGGAGCATCGCGTACTCGGCGTTGATCCACCCTTGTTTTTTCCCGCGCAAGAAGTTCGGGACGCGCTCCTCGACGGTCGCCGTACAGATGACTTTCGTGTCGCCGATCGAGATGAGGACCGAGCCTTCCGCGTGTTTGTTCACGTGCGGGATGATCTCGACCGTTCTTAATTCATCGTGTTTACGTTCGTTACGCATTTAGCGACACCTCCACTTTCTCCGCCTTGACGGAAAGACCGAGCCACTCTGTCGCCAGTCGATTGAACATGTCGACGTCGCCGGTCGCGTAAAACTGGTGCGCCGGTACGGTGTCGAGGTCGTTCTCGAGCTCTTGGAAATCGAGTATGGCCGCCACTTCGAGCGCCGTCTCGTCCCCAGACGAGATGAGGTGGACGTCCGGCCCCACGACGTCTTGGATGACCGGTGCGAGAAGCGGGTAATGCGTGCAACCAAGGATGAGCGTGTCCATCTCCGAAGGTTGGAGCGGACGGAGCGTCTCCTCGACGATCGAGCGGACGCGCTCCCCGTCAAGTTCCCCCGCCTCGACGAGCGGGACGAACGGCGGGCAGGCGAGCGAATAGACGTCGACTGCGCCCGCGACGTGACGGAGTGCCGTCTCGTACGAGTTGCTCTCAATCGTCATTTTCGTCCCGATGACGCCGATATGTTTGTTGCGCGTGCCTTTGACGGCGGCCCGGGCACCCGGGTCGATGACCCCGATGACCGGGATATGGAGGCGCTTGCGCGCTTCCTTCAAGACGACGGCCGTCGCCGTGTTGCAGGCGATGACGATCATCTTCACGTTTTTGCTGAGCAGGAACTCGATCAGTTCCCACGTATATGCCTCAATCTCATCGTGCGGGCGCGGTCCGTACGGACAACGTTCCGTGTCACCGATGTAAATGATTTCTTCTTTTGGGAGTTGGCGCATCAATTCTTTGACTACCGTCAAGCCGCCGACCCCGGAATCGAGTACTCCAATCGCTCGTTTCATGTGATCACTTCCATTCCCATCTATCTTACCAAAAAAGCCGTTCCGGCAAAAGAAACGGTCATGTGACAAACAAAAAGACGAGGTAGCCGATTGGCCGCCTCGTCCGTTGCTCGAATTACTGAGCAAGACCTTCGCTAGTGAGCATGTCAGAAAGCGTGTTGATCGCTTCTTCTGCATCGTCACCTGCTGCAGTGATTTTGATTGTTGAATCTTTCGCGATTCCGAGTGAAAGTACACCCATGATTGACTTCAAGTTAACTGTCTTACCGTTGTACTCGAGGTTGATATCTGATTGGAACTTAGAAGCTGTGTTTACGAGCTGAGTAGCTGGACGAGCGTGAATCCCTGAATCAGCAACGACTGTGAATGTTTTTTCCATGACTTGATGGTCTCCCTTCAAATTTCAATTCTGCGGGCGAACCTGCAGAATAATTGTTTGTGAACTCATTATCAAATGATAGCGGATTCGCAAAAATTCTGCAAGCGATTTTTATATTCTGGAGTCCATTCCGTCGGACGGCCGTCTTTCGACAAATGCACGAGGCTCGTGCGGCCGGCGAATAGCAATTGGTCTCCGTCATACGCCCCGTAATGAATATCACATGAAGTGTTTCCGACCGTCAAGACATTGGCATACACCGTCAGCTGTTGACGCGGCATCACTTGTCTTACATAGTCGCACTGGGCGTCCGCCACGACGACGAAACCGTCTTTTAACGAAAATTCTGTCGTCTCGAGCAACTCGATCCGCGCATCTTCAAAGTAGATGAACGGGATCGTGTTGTTCATGTGGCCGTACGGGTCACACTCCGAGAAGCGGACCTTGACGTCGAGGGCGACCCCTCTTTTGACACGTGTTTCCCAATCGGGTTCGCGGAAGTATTTCGTCATCGGCGACCCTTACGCCTCGACCGCAGAACCGGTGCGGCCTTTGTCGCTTCCGAAGAACGACTTGAACGAGTGAAGCGTCGTCTGACGGTTCATCGCAGCGATCGACGTCGTGAGCGGGATGCCTTTCGGACAAACTTCGACACAGTTTTGTGCGTTACCGCACTGCATGATGCCGCCGTCTTCCATGAGCGCTTCCAAACGATCTTCCGCGTGGAAGGCGCCTGTCGGGTGCGAGTTAAAGAGACGGACTTGCGAAATCGCCGCCGGTCCGATGAAGTTCGACTTGTCGTTAACGTTCGGGCATGCCTCGAGGCAGACGCCGCACGTCATACATTTCGATAGTTCATACGCCCATTGCCGTTTGTTCTCTGGCATCCGCGGTCCTGGACCGAGGTCGTACGTGCCATCGATCGGGACCCACGCCTTCACTTTTTTCAACGCGTCGAACATGCGCTGACGGTCGACTTGAAGGTCACGAATGACCGGGAACGTCTTCATCGGCGACAAGCGGATCGGCTGCTCGAGCTTATCGACGAGCGCCGTACACGATTGACGCGGTTTGCCGTTGATGATCATTGAACAAGCGCCACACACTTCTTCGAGACAGTTCATGTCCCAGTTGATCGGTGTCGTCTTGTCGCCTTCGGCGTTGACCGGGTTCCGGCGAATTTCCATAAGTGCCGAGATGACGTTCATGTTCGGACGGTACGGAACCATGAACTCCTCGGTGTAGGTCGGTTGATCCGGTCCATCTTGGCGTTCAATGATGAAACGGATGTCTTTTTGTTCAGATTGCATCGGCGTCGTCATTTCGTCTTCGCCCCTTTCTTCGAGTAATCCCGTTTACGTGGCGGGATTAACGAAACGTCGATCTCTTCATACGAGATATCGACTTCCCCTTCGTTGTAACGTGCCATCGTCGTCTTCATGAACTGCTCGTCATCACGCTCCGGGAAGTCCGGTTTGTAATGGGCCCCACGGCTCTCGTCACGTTTCAATGCACCGAGTGTGATGACGCGTGCGAGGTCGAGCATATGGTCGAGTTGTCGGATGAACGATGCCCCTTGGTTGCTCCAGCGAGCCGTATCGGTCGCTGAGATGTTGTTGAAACGAGCGCGGAGTTCTTGAAGCTTTTTGTCCGTCGCAATGAGCTTGTCGTTATAGCGGACGACGGTAACGTTGTCCGTCATCAGTTCACCGAGCTCACGGTGGATTTGGTAGGCGTTCTCCGTGCCGTCCATCCCGAGAATCTCATTGAATCGTTCGATTTCTTCACGCTCGTTGAAGTTAAAGAGCGCTTCTGGCACGCTCTCGGTCGCTTGATCGAGGCCGCGCATGTAGTTGACGGCCGACGGACCGGCTTCCATCCCGCCGTAGACGGCAGACAAGAGCGAGTTCGCCCCGAGACGGTTCGCCCCGTGCATCGAGTAGTCACATTCCCCAGCCGCGAACAATCCTGGGATGTTCGTCATCTGGTCGTAGTCGACCCATAGTCCGCCCATCGAATAGTGAACGGCCGGGAAAATTTTCATCGGTACTTTACGCGGGTCGTCCCCGACGAACTTCTCGTAAATCTCGAGAATGCCGCCGAGTTTGATGTCGAGCTCTTTCGAGTCTTTATGCGACAAATCGAGATATACCATGTTCTCACCGTTGACGCCGAGCTTTTGGTTGACGCAGACGTCGAAAATCTCACGTGTCGCGATGTCACGCGGCACGAGGTTCCCGTAAGCCGGATACTTCTCTTCAAGGAAGTACCAAGGCTTGCCGTCTTTATACGTCCAGACGCGGCCGCCTTCCCCACGCGCCGACTCACTCATGAGACGAAGTTTGTCGTCACCAGGAATGGCCGTCGGGTGGATTTGGATGAACTCGCCGTTCGCGTAGACCGCTCCTTGGCGATAGACCGCACCGGCCGCTTGGCCGGTGTTGATGACCGAGTTCGTCGATTTGCCGAAAATGACGCCCGGTCCGCCTGTCGCGAGAATGACCGCATCCGACGGGAACGCTTTAATCTCCATCGAACGAAGGTCTTGACAGACCGCACCGCGGCACACGCCCGCCTCATCGATGATGGCCCGGAGGAACTCCCAGCCCTCATACTTCTCGACGAGACCTTGTGCCTCGAAACGTCGGACCTGCTCGTCTAGTGCGTAGAGGAGCTGCTGCCCCGTCGTCGCACCGGCATAAGCCGTCCGGTGATGGAGCGTGCCCCCGAAGCGACGGAAGTCAAGGAGACCTTCCGGCGTCCGGTTGAACATGACACCCATCCGGTCGAACATGTGGATGATTTTAGGTGCCGCTTCTGCCATCTTTTGGACAGGCGGTTGGTTGGCAAGGAAGTCGCCGCCGTAAACCGTGTCATCGAAGTGTTGCCAAGGAGAATCCCCTTCCCCTTTCGTGTTGACGGCACCGTTGATGCCGCCTTGTGCACAGACCGAATGTGAACGCTTGACCGGTACAAGCGAGAATAGTTTAACCGGAACACCCATCTCTGCCGACTTGATTGTCGCCATGAGTCCAGCTAGACCGCCACCGATGACGATCAAACTTTGATTTGCCATGTAAATTTCCCCCTATTACAAGATGCCGGCGAACGTCAAGATTGAACGAAGTCCGACAAAAGATAGTGCCAAGAACACGGCACCTGACACGTAGCTCATAAAGCGTTGCGAACGAGGTGACTGTGTGATTCCCCACGTGATCGCAAACGACCAAAGTCCGTTCGCGAAGTGGAACGTAGCCGAGAGGATCCCGACTATGTAGAAGATGAGCATGAGCGGATTGTCGACGATGTTTTGCATCATCTCCGCGTTGACCTCGACCCCACGCATCTTCGCCAAGCGCGTTTCCCAAACGTGCCATGCGATGAAGATGACGAGGAAGACGCCTGTGAAGCGCTGTAAAATATACATCCAGTTGCGGGCGTACGAATAACGGTTCGAGTTGATCGATCCGAGAAACGCATAGTACACGCCATACACCCCGTGGAAAATCATCGGCAAGGCGATGACCGTCACTTCAAGGAAGTATAAATACGGTAAGCTCTCCATGAATTTTGCTGCCTTGTTGAACGACTCCACCCCATCGACGATGTAGTAGTTGACCGATAAGTGGACGATCAAAAACAAGCCGATTGGGATGACCCCAAGTAGCGAATGGACTTTACGACTGAAATAGTCACGACGCGACGCCATTCTAGTTCCCCCTTTTTACGAGCAGTTGGCTCGTTTTGTCAATAAAAGCGTTTTCAAATCTAAATATAGCTTTCTGACTCCTATTCTACTCTTGTGAAAATTGTATGACAAGACAACCTGACCGATTTCTGGCACATTCTTTTAGAAAATTCTCGGTGACCAAATCCCAATTCGTCGTTATAATGGTATAGAGAGATTGGAGTGATGGAAGAAGATGGAAACCATGAGCCAACCCACTTTCGCGATCGAATTGTTGCGCGATTATGTGTTGACAGACTTGCTCGGAGACGATTACGGCCAAGTCATCTATTGGTCCGGCAAACGGATCGCCCGCAAGTTCCCGGTTATGCCGGACGAGGAGCTGTGTGCGTTTTTCGAAGAAGCCGGATGGGGACAATTGTCTCTTGTGAAAGAGAAAGGGAACAAGTTCGTGTTCGAACTCGTCCCTCCTCCTTCGACGCAGCAAAAAGCGACAGGCTATTACCAGCTCGAGGCTGGCTTTTTAGCCGAACAAATCGCCGGTCGTCTCCAATGCGTCGCCGAAGGCTATGCCGACCCGGCACGTGAAGCCGTCCACATCACCGTCCAATTAGACCGAAAAGACACGTACGAATGACGAAGAGCCGATGCGATTGACCGCATCGGCTCTTTCTCATTCATCCGTCTCCTCGTGCACGTGCTGTAAAACAGTCTCAGCGAGTTTCTCGGGCAAGCCTGCCTCTTTCAACTGTTCGAGTGACGCCAGGCGAATCTGTTTCATCGACCCGAAGTGGCGAATGAGCTGCTGGCGGCGTTTCTGACCGACACCCGGGATGTCATCGAGCACCGATTTCGTCATCTTCTTCGTCCGCAAACTGCGGTGGAATGTGATGGCGAAGCGGTGGACCTCGTCTTGCATCCGCTGCAACAAGTAGAACGCACTCGAGCGCGAGTTCAATTCGATCACCCCACCGCCTTCACCGAACAAGAGCTGGCTCGTCCGGTGACGGTCATCCTTCTTCAACGAGCCGACGGGCAAATCGAGGCCGAACTCGTTATGCAACACATCGAGCGCCGCGTTCAACTGCCCGATCCCCCCATCGATCAACAGCAAGTCCGGCAACCGTTTCTCTTCGGTCAACAAGCGGCGGAAGCGACGACGGACGACTTCGCGCATCGTCTCGTAATCGTCCGGCCCTTGGACGGTGCGAATCTTATATTTCCGATATTCTTTTTTAAGCGGTTTGCCGTCCTCGAAGACGACGAGCGCCGAGACGGCGTCACTTCCTTGAATGTTGGCGTTATCGATGATGTCGACGCGCGACAAGTTCGGGATGCCGATCGCCTCACCGAGTTCGCGCATAGCGAGGAGCGTCCGTTCTTCGTCACGGGCGAGCAGTTCGAACTTCTCGTTCAGCGCGATCTCCGCGTTCTTCGTCGCGAGGGCGAGCAGTTGTCGTTTCGCTCCTCGTTTCGGCTGCATCACTTTCGTGCCGAGCGCATCGTTCAACAAGTCGATGCGGACGATTTCCGGGACGAGCACTTCTTTTGGCAACACGTTCTGTTCGTAGAATTGGACGATGAAACTTTCGAGTTCTTCCGACGGCTCACCGTGGAGCGGGAAGAGCGAGACGTCGCGCTCGATCATCTTGCCGCCCCGCATATAGAACACTTGGACACACATCCAACCTCGGTCGAGCGTGTAGCCGAAGACGTCACGTGCCGTCGGATCGGCGGTAATCATGTTCTGCTTGTTCATAATCGACTCGACAGCCCGAATCTGGTCGCGCAGCTCGGCCGCTCGTTCGAACTGCATCTCTTCGGCCGCCTTGACCATATCGACCTCGAGCTTCGCGAGCGTCTCGGCCGTCTCCCCGTTCAAGAAACCACGAATCTCCTGGACGATCGCTTTCTGGTCGTCCGTATCGACGGCGAGCTCGCACGGACCGAGACATTGCCCGATATGATAATACAGGCACAGCTTCCTCGGCATCGGCTGACACTTCCTTAGCGGGTACAGCTTGTCGAGCAGTCGCTTCGTCTCGTTCGCGGCGTAGGCGTTCGGGTAAGGCCCGAAATAGTGGCCTCCGTCTTTTTTCAGCTTCCGCGTCGTCAGCAATCGCGGGTACGGCTCATTCGTGATTTTGATGTACGGGTACGTCTTGTCGTCTTTCAGACGGATGTTGTACTTCGGGTCGTGCTTTTTAATGAGCGTCATCTCGAGCAACAACGCCTCGAGCTCGCTCGCCGTGACGATGTACTCGAAGTCACGGATCTCGGCGACGAGTCGCATCGTCTTGATGTCGTGCGCCCCAGTGAAGTAAGACCGGACGCGATTCTTTAAGTTTTTCGCTTTCCCGACGTAAATGACCTCGCCGTACTCGTTCTTATGCAAGTAACAGCCAGGCTCATCCGGCAGCAGCGCCAGTTTATGTTTAATATGGTCGGTCTGACTCAAGTTCGATCACCTCAGTTTAGCTTCCTCTAGGACGGGAAAAAATAGGGTGAAGTCTTAGAGGGAGGGAATTTTATGAAACGGTACGACGTCATCATCCTCGGGAGCGGTTCGGCAGCGAGCCAAGCCGCTAACGTTCTGTGCGACGCCGGTAAACAAGTTGCCATCGTCGAGAACTGGACGTTCGGCGGGACATGTCCGCAACGCGGCTGCGACCCAAAAAAGATGCTTGCGGAAGGAGTCGAGCTCCTCACCCGCGTCAATCAAATGAAATCGCTCGGCGTCAAAGGGGACATCACGCTCGACTGGAGCATGTTCAAGCGGCGCCTCGACGAATATCGTTTTGCCGTCCCGACGACAAAGACGCACAACTGGAAAGAGCGCGGCATCGATTTGTTCGAAGGCGAGCCCCATTTCGTCGACGAAGACTCAATCGTCATCGAGGGACACGAGGTCTCGGCGCATCAATTCATCATCGCGACCGGGCTCATCCCCCGTCCGCTCGATATCCCCGGTGGAGACGGTGCCATCACGAGTGACGATATTTTCGACCTCGAGACGTTGCCGGAAGCCATCACGATCGTCGGGGCAGGCTATATCGCATTCGAATTCGCCCACATCCTCCGTCGCTTCGGGAGTCGTGTCACGCTCCTCATCCGATCGCGCGCGTTGAAGGCGTTCGACCGGAAGATCGTGAAACGTCTCGTCGACGAGACGATCCACATCGGCATCGACGTCCGATACGGGGTCGAACCGGCTCGGCTCGATGGGAACGTCTTGACGTTGTCAGATGACTCTACCCTTGAAGGAGTCGTCCTTAACGCCTCGGGACGCATCCCGAGCATCGAGCGGCTCCGTTTGGACGCCGCCGGCATCGACTCCGACAAAGACGGCATTCGCGTCAATGAGTATTTGCAGACGACGAATCCGTTCGTCTATGCGGCCGGTGACGTCAGCGCGAGCGACAACCCGCCGCTCACCCCGTTCGCCGGCCAGGAAGGCAGGATCGCCGCGCTCAACTTGCTTCGGGGCAACACGCGCCCATTTCCGGAACGACCGGCCCCGACCGTCGTCTTCACGTCCCCTCCTATCGCCAAGGTCGGTTTGACGATCGACGAGGCGAAAGCGAAAGGGCTTGACTTCGAATGTAAGGACAATGACTTGTCTCACTTTTTGACGTATGAACGTATCAACGATCAGACCGCCTTCTCCCGCGTGTTGCTCAGTCATGACGGTCATGTGCTCGGCGCCCATCTGATCGGCCAGCATGCGCCGGAACTGATCAACCTATTCTCGTTCATTATACAGAACAACATCAGCCATCAACACGTGAAACACTTGCAGTTCGCGTATCCGACGTCGGCATCCGACTTGAGCTATTTGATTTGAACGCCTGTGTACTTCTCTCCAGCGCCGCCCGATGTGTCATCACCAATCACGACATACAAAAAGACTCGCCGCAGCGAGTCTTTTTGTCATTCCAATCCTTTATCCTTATCTTCTTTCAACGCATCCTGAAGCGACTTCTCCCAAAGCGGGACGCCTTTCGAATGTGCGGCGCGGGCGATCAAATGTCCGCCGACCGGTGCGGTCAACAGAACGAAGAACAACCCGAGCAAGAGACGGGCATCGAACACGCGCTGGTCGACCCAGACGTGTAAGACGGCCGCGAACAACACGAACATGACGCCGAGCGTCGCCGACTTCGAGGCCGCATGGGTCCGCGAGTAGATGTCAGGCAAACGGATGAGGCCGATCGCCGCGACGACCGTGAAGAACACCCCGATGATCGTGAAAATGCCGGTCAATATATCAAAGATCATTGTCGCGGTCATGATGGATGATCTCCCCTCTCTCTAAGAATTTCGAGAACGCCACCGTCCCGATGAAGGCGAGGATACTGAGCAACAAAATAACCTCGAAGAACATCGTCGTGTCGAGCAAGATCGACAAAAGGGCGACGACCGAAATCAAGGCGATACCGATCGAGTCGAGGGCGATGACGCGGTCAGCAGTCGTCGGTCCTTTGACGACGCGGTACAACATGAACAGCATCGCGAGCAGTAGGATGGCGAGCGAGATGTAAATCAAAATGTCCAAGATGTCCATCATTCCGTCGCCTCCTTAATGCTAGATTCAAAGTTATCGTAAATGTCTTGCTTGAGCGCCTCTTTATCCGGCATATGGAGCGCATGGATATAGAGGATTTTGCTGTCTTGCGACACTTGGACGACGAGCGTCCCTGGTGTGAGCGAGATCAGCATCGACAAGAGACTGATTTTCCAACCCGACTTGAGCGTCGTCTCGTAGCGAAAGATTCCTGGTTGAATCTCGAGCTTTGGACTGAGGACGAGGCGCAACACCTCGAAGTTCGCCATGACGAGCTCGCGGGAGAAAATGAGCAGCAACTTGAAGAGCTTGATCACGCGAGTGAAGTAAAAGCTCGTTCCGGATTCACGGAAGAAGCGGCGCATCATGAAGATGACGAGAAGACCGAGCAAGTAACCGATCAAGAATCCGTATGTCGTGAACGATCCCGTGAGGAACATCCAGATGAACGCCAAGAAAAAGTTAATCAATATTTGATAGGCCATCTTGTAGTCACTCCTTTAACACGGCATCGATGTAGAGTTCTGGTTGCGTGAGCGGTTCGATTGCCTGGGTAATATATGGGTGCATCAACTCGGCACCGAATCCGTACGCGACCGCCACGGCGAGCAACAGACACACCGGGACGAGCAACCGGTTCGTGAACGGGATGAGCGGACCGTCATACTGCCGACGCTCCTCTCCCCAAAAACCGTTCAAGAAAATCTTGATGACGGAGAACAAGACGAACAGGCTCGAGATGAGGACGAGGATCGGACCGAACAAGTCCCCTTCCCCGACCCCGCCTTGGACGATCAATAGTTTCCCGAAGAAACCACTGAGCGGCGGAATCCCGGCGAGCGAGAGCGCCGCGATGAAGAACGTCCAACCGAAGAGCGGGAAGCGTGTGATGAGTCCGCCCATCTCGCGGAGCTGCCCGGACCTCGTGATGCCGATCATCATACCGACGAGCATGAACAGGACGGCTTTGATCATCATGTCGTGGATCAAGTAGTAGAGTGCCCCTTCAAGCGACGTCTGCGTGTTGACCGCGATCCCGTACAGGATGACCCCGACGGCGATCATGATGTTGTAGATGATGATCAGCTTGACATCGTTGTAAGCGATCGCGCCGACCATCCCGGTGATGATCGTCAAGACGGCGAGCACGATCAAGAACGTCTGTAAGAACGTCCCGTTCACATCGAACAAGAGCGTGTACGTCCGGAGAATCGAGTAGACGCCGACTTTCGTCAAGAGCGCCCCGAACAACGCGAGAATCGGTGTCGGTGCGACGACGTACGAACCAGGCAACCAATAGTGAAGCGGCACGAGTGCCCCTTTCAACCCGAACACGATGATGAACAGAACGCCGATGACGGAGATGACGTTCGGGTTATCGACGAGCGGAATCTTCTGGGCGAGGTCCGCCAAACTGAGCGTCCCGACAGCCCCGTAAAGATATGCGACCGCCATGACGAACAACGCCGAAGCGAGGACGTTGACGAGCAAGTACTTGATCGACTCGCGCAACTGGACGCCTTTCCCGCCGAGGACGATCAAGACGTAAGACGAGATCAAGAACACTTCGAAGAAGACGAACAAGTTGAAAATATCGCCTGTCGTGAACGCCCCGTTGACACCGACGAGCAAGAACATCATCGCGACATACAAGTAGTTCTCTTCATACGCCGTCGAGAAGTAATGGACGGCGAACCAGACGATGAAGAACGTGAGCAGCGTCGACGTCGTGACGAGGAGCGCGGATAACATGTCTGAGACGAGCGTGATCGAGAACGGCGCCGGCCAGTTCCCGAGGTTGAGGGTCAAAATCCCCTCGTTAGAGACCGTGTGCACCAACAAGAGCGACACGAGTAACGTGACAAAAATCGATCCAAGAGCCAGGCCGCGCTGCAGGCGCACGTTCTTTGGCAGGAACATCATGATGATCGCCGCAAGCGCCGGGATGACAATCGGAAACACAGGTAAGTTAATCATTCGATTCCGTTCCTTTCATTTCCTCCATATTATCCGTGTTCAGCTCTTGGTAAGTGCGATACGCGAGTACCAAGAAGAACGCGGTCACCCCGAAACTGATGACGATCGCCGTCAAGACGAGCGCCTGCGGTAACGGGTCAGTATAATCGGTCACACCGTCGACGAGGACAGGTGCGGCGCCTGTCTTCAATCCTGACATCGTCAAAACGAGCAAGTGGGCGGCGTGACTAAACAGTGACGTGCCGATGATGATGCGTAACAAACTCTTTGAGAGAATCATATAGACTGCACACATCGTCAAGGCACCGATAATGATGCTAACGAAGATTTCCATTATTCGCTCTCTCCAATCGTTTGAATGATCGTCATCGTGACACCAATGACGACGAGGTAGACGCCGAGATCGAACGCGATCGCCGTATGGAGCGTCTCTTCGCCAAGGAGCGGCAAGTAAAACTTGTCATAGGCGTGCGTGAAGAACGGCAAGTCGAAGAAAATCGAATGCATCGCCGTCAATACAGCGATCAGCGCCCCGAGCGCCGTCATGCGGCGGTAATCAAACGGCAAGACGGTCGCGAGCGTCTTCGAGTCGAAGGCAAGGAGCAAGAGCACGAGTGCCGCTGCCGTCATCAAGCCCCCGATGAATCCACCGCCTGGTGAGTAGTGTCCCGAGAAGAACAAGTGGATCGAGAAGACGATGATGATGAAGAAGATGATCACCGCGGCCGTCTGTAAAATGACGTCGTTGACGCGCTTATTACTTTTTGGCTTCATGTCCATGTTCATCTTCTCCTTTCGTACGTTGTGCTGTCGTTCTGAACTTGATCATCGTGTAAATACCGAGACCGGCGACCGCGAGGACGATAATCTCGAACAATGTATCGAAGCCACGGAAGTCGACGAGGACGACGTTGACCATGTTCTTCCCGGCAGCCAAGTCATAGACGTTTTCTTTATAATATTCCGAGATCGAGCTGATCGATTTGTTCGATAGCGTCATGAAGCTGAGCATCATGACAGTGATCCCGACGAGGACGGCCACGATGGCGTTCCCGACCTTAAAGCGCATCCGGGCTTCTTTCTTGCCAATCTCCGGCATGTGATAGAAGACGAGCAGGAACAACGCGACCGACACCGTCTCGATGACGAGCTGAGTGAGCGCGAGGTCCGGCGCTTCGAAGAAGACGAAGAAGAGCGCGATGCCGTAACCGACGACACCGAGCAAGATGATTGCCGGCAGACGCGAACGCATGAACAGAATCGCGAACGCGCTCAAGACGACGACAGCACCGAGCACGTACTCGTATGGTGTGACCTCAGCCATCTCGCCGAACGAGAAGCTGAACATCTCATACCACCACATCGAGAACAAGAGCATCCCCGACATGAAGACGAAGATGTAAATCAAATACGAGCGGATGAAGCCCGTCATGTAGTTGTCTTTGAAGCGGTACGCCGCTTTGTTCGACCAGACGAGCGAACCGTCGTACATCCCGTTGAGCGTCAAGCGGTACGGCACCCGGTTGTAGATGCCCATCCATTTGTTGAGCGTGAAGAAGAGCACCGTCCCGAGCGCGACAATCCCAATCGTCATGAGCAACTCAGCCGTGATCCCGTGCCAGAAATACAAATCGACTTCGACCGCCTGTCCGCCTTCGACGAGCGACGGGTAAATCGATTCGACAGCCGGACGGATGAGCGTGTTCGACAACACGTTCGGGATGAAACCGAGCACGACGACGAGCACGGCGAGGATCGCTGGCGGGATGAGCATCCCGATTGGCGCCTCGTGCGGCTGTTTCGGCAACTTGTCAAACTGGGCTTTGCCCATGAACGTCCGCGTGAAGATGATCAAGCTATAGACGAACGTGAACACGCTCGCAATGAACGCGACGACCGGGATGAGCAGGCCGATCGTGTCGAGCGCAAAGAAGTCAGCCGAGAACACTTTCGTCGTCGCCTTCAAGAACATCTCTTTACTGAGGAAGCCGTTGAACGGCGGTAACCCTGCCATCGATAATGAACCGATGACGGCGATCGTGAACGTGATCGGCATGACGGTCATCAAGCCGCCGAGCTTACGAATATCACGCGTCCCGGTCTCGTGGTCGACGATTCCGACCATCATGAAGAGCGAGCCTTTGAACGTCGCGTGGTTGATCAAATGGAAGATCGCGGCAATCGTCGCGACCATGAAGATGTTGTCATCGACGCCGTCATAATGAAGCGCCGCGGCCCCGAGGCCGAGGAGCGACATGATGAGACCGAGCTGACTGACGGTCGAATACGCGAGGATCCCTTTCAAATCGGTCTGTTTGACCGCATTGAACGACCCCCAGAAGAGCGTGAACGTCCCGAACGAGACGATGATCCATAACCAGAGCGACGACTCTTGGAACACCGGACTCATCCGCGCGACCAAATAGAGCCCCGCCTTGACCATCGTCGCCGAGTGGAGGTATGCACTGACCGGGGTCGGTGCCTCCATCGCATCCGGTAACCAGATGTGGAACGGGAACTGCGCCGACTTCGTGAACGCCCCGAGCAAGATGAGAATCATCGCCGGGATGAAGAACGGGCTATCGACAATGACCGCTTGGTTCGCGACCATCTCTCGAATGCTGAACGAACCGACCATCGACTCGAGGAGGACGATCCCCCCGAGCATCGACAAACCGCCGAAGACGGTGATGAGCATCGACTTTTGCGCCCCGTAACGGGAACGCTCTTTCTCGTACCAGTAACCGATCAACAGGAACGACGAAATCGACGTCAATTCCCAGAACATGTACATGACGACCATGTTGTCGGACAAGACGACCCCGAGCATCGCGCCCATGAAGAGAAGCAAGTACACATAAAAGTGACCGAGCGATTCTTTGTCTTTATTCAAGTAATAAATTGAATACAAGACAACGAGCGCACCGATCCCCGTGATCAGGAGTGCGAACAAGAGCCCGAGTCCATCGACGTATGCCGTGAAGTTGATGCCGAGCGACGGCATCCAACGGACCGTCTCCGTCACGACACCCCCGTCACTCGTGATGCCGATGTAACGGAAGAAATACACGAAGAGAAGCGTAGGGACGACCAAAACAAACCAACCCGTATGTATTCGCTTCACTGCCCGAAACAGAAACGGGATAAACGGTGCCGCCAGGAGCGGCAATAAAATAGCGAGATGTAACACCGACAAGAAAATTCCTCCTTCGAACAGAGTCGTACAAGCGATGTAGCGTGCCCTATGTAAAAGTAGGGTCATCTGACTACATCACGTCTCTACATGAGTATAGCGCAATTTTTCCGTTCTTAGCCATGATTAAAACTTCCCTGTTTCTTCACAAATTCAAACTATTCTTAAACTTTTAAATATGAAGGAACGCGTCGGAAAATGTAAAAAAAATCTCATAGTTTGTTTTCGGGCGCCATACAAAAAAACAACCGATCGGAGACCCGATCGGCTGTTTTGGACATTATTGTGCTGTCGCGATGAACTCTTTCAACGCTTCTTTTGGTTGGAAGCCCATTGTCTTCGAGACAGGTTGACCGTCTTTGAACATCATAAGTGTCGGGATGCTTTGGATTTGGAAAGCGCCCGCTACTTCTGGGTTCTCGTCAACGTCGAGTTTAATGATTTGGACTTGGTCGCCCATCTCTTGGTCGAGCTCTTCAAGAACCGGTGCGATCATGCGGCACGGTCCACACCAAGCTGCCCAGAAATCGACGAGGACGACGCCCTCTTTTACATCTTGTTCAAACGATTGAGTCGTTGCATGTTTAATAGCCATTTGGTAATACCTCCCCAGTAAGATGAGAAAGTTCAGTTACGAACTCTCTTGCAATTCATGTTCAGAGTATACCACGGAGGGTAAGTTTCCCCAAACGTTTTGCCCATCAGCTATTGACGAGGTGCTTCCGGAACTCTTCTGTCAACAACGGGACGACGTCGAACAAGTCACCGACGATGCCGTAATCGGCCACCGTGAAGATGTTCGCCTCAGGGTCCTTGTTGATCGCGACGATGACTTTGGCGTTGCTCATCCCGGCCAAGTGTTGGATTGCCCCGGAAATACCGCAAGCGATATACAGGTCAGGCGTGACGACTTTCCCGGTCTGACCGATTTGGAGGGCGTAGTCGCAATAGTCGGCGTCACATGCTCCACGTGAAGCGCCGACCGCGCCGCCGAGCAGTTCCGCGAGTTCTTCGAGCGGCTTGAATCCTTCCTCGCTCTTGACGCCACGGCCGCCGGCGACGATGACTTTCGCCTCGGCGAGGTCGACTTTCCCGGTCGCTTTGCGGACGACTTCTTTGACGATCATCGCGAGGTCTTTGAGTTCCACGCTCGGCGTCTCGACCGAGACGCTCGCTCCCGCTTGGCGCGGCAAGCTGTCGATGTTGTTCGGACGGATCGTGAAGAACATGACCGAGTCTTTGAATTTCACTTTCTCAAACGCTTTCCCCGAATAGATCGGACGGACGAACTCGGCGTCTTTGCCAGATCCTTCGATCGAAACGACGTCACTGATGAGACCGGCGTCAAGACGGGCCGCGAGTTTCGGCGCGATGTCTTTTCCGAGCGCCGTATGACCGAGGACGATCATGTCCGGTCCTTCTTGGTCGATCAGTTGGCGGAGCACTTGTCCGTAGCCGTCCGGCGTGTAGTGCTTGAGGCGTTCGTCTTCGACGACGAGGACGCGCCCGGCCCCGTATTCTCCGAGTTCATTCGCGAGCGCTTTGACGTTTTCCCCGATGACGACCGCCGTCACATCGTCCGTCAATTGCTTCGCTGCGGCGATCGCTTCAAATGATACGTTCCGTAACGCGCCTTCGCGCGCTTCTGCGAGTACTAAAGCTTTCATATGTGATATCCCCCTTAAATGACTTTGGCTTCCGTGCGAAGTAATTGAACGAGCTCACTCACTTGTGACGCCGTATCCCCTTCAAGGATGCGCCCGGCTTTCTTCTCTTCCGGCAAGAACCGTTCGATCGTCTCGATTTTCGCTTCGATCTCATCTTCGTCGAGGTCGATATCAGACAGTTCAAGTTCTTCAAGCGGCTTCTTCTTCGCCTTCATGATTCCCGGAAGGCTCGGATAGCGCGGTTCGTTCAATCCTTGTTGCGCCGTCACGAGGAGCGGGAGCGCCACTTCGATCACTTCCGTGTCCCCTTCGACGTCACGAGTGACCGTCGCCGTCGTCCCATCGATCTCGAGCTCGGTGATCGTCGTCACGTAGTTCATGTCGAGCAGTTCGGCGACGCGCGGAGCGACTTGGCCGCTACCGCCGTCGATGGCGACGTTCCCGGCGAAGATGAGATCCGGTGCTTGCTCTTTCAAATACGTCGCGAGCACTTTCGAGATCGTCACATGGTCCGCGTCCTCGACGTCGTCCTCGATCGAGATGCGGACCGCTTTGTCCGCTCCCATCGCGAGCGCCGTGCGCAACTCTTTGTCCGCGTCTTCCGGTCCGACCGTCACGACCGTGACTTCTCCCCCGAGATCGTCACGTTTGCGGATCGCTTCCTCGACCGCGTATTCGTCATACGGGTTGATGATGAACTCGGCGCCGTCTTCTTGGATTTCCCCGTTCTCAAGCTGAATCGCTTCCTCCGTATCGAACGTCCGTTTCAGCAATACAAAAATATTCATCGTAGTTCCCCCTTTAAGTTGTTCGCACCATCATTCATGAATCAGCATTCATTTTTTGGGCCAATGAGAGGGCTTACGGTTAAGCAAGCCCTTTTTTTAACATATGGTGTACTTTTGGAAGCGTCGACATCAAGTCATACTTGAAGCCGCTCGCCATCCAACTCGTGACCACTTCATCGATTGTGCCGAAAATCATTTGCCGGGCGAGCCGGTAGTCGAGCTCGTTGTCGAACTCCCCTGTCTCAATCCCATGCTTGACGACCGCATCGATCAAATTCAAATATGGTTTCAATACTTCGCTAATTTTTTGGCGAAGCGCCAAGTTCGACTGTCGCAACTCGATTTGTGTCACGACGGCGAGGTCGTAATCGGCCGACAGTTGTTTCAGATGTGACTCGATCAAGCGGTACAGCTTGTCCCCTGCCGTCGTCTCCTGCTCGATCTGTTGCTTCGAGTAGTCGATGAACAGCCCCATCTTCGTCTGGAACAACTCGATCAAGAGGTGTTCCTTGTTTTTGAAATACAGATAGATTGTTCCGTCCGCGACGCCCGCCTCTTTGGCGATGGCTGTCACCTTTGCACCGTGATAGCCATGGTCCGCAATCACTTTCACTGCCGCATCGATAATGCGGTCACTCTTTGATCCATTCTTTGTCATAAACCCCAAGCTCCTTACCGCTGCAGAAAAATGAATGATGGTTCATTCATTTATTATTCTATCATGTGTGAAGGCAGTGTCAACTGCTTTGTTTCACTTGTTTCGCCTTCTCTTCATCGACGAGGACGCGACGCAAAATCTTACCGACGAACGTCTTCGGCAACTCATCGCGGAACTCGTACAGCTTCGGCACTTTATACGCCGCAAGTTTCTCCCGACAATGCTTGTCGAGCTCTTCTTCGGTCACGTTCACTCCGTCACGTGTGACGATGAACGCTTTGACCGTCTCGCCGCGATACGGATCAGGCACGCCGATACAGACCGCCTCTTTCACGGCCGGATGTTCGTAAAGCACTTCTTCGATTTCCCGCGGGTAGACGTTGAAGCCGCCGGCGATGATCATGTCCTTCTTCCGGTCGACGATATAGAAGAAGCCGTCCTCGCCCATGTAGCCGAGATCGCCGGTCGCGAGCCAACCATCTTTCAAGACGGCCGCCGTCTCTTCCGGCTTTTGCCAGTACCCTTTCATCACTTGCGGACCGTGGAGCATCACTTCCCCGATCTCACCGATATCGGCCGGCGTCTCGCCGTCCGCTTTTACAATTTTAGCAGAAGTGTCCGAAAGCGGCACGCCAATCGAGCCGACGATGCGCTTGTCCCATAAGAAGTTCGCATGCGTCACCGGTGACGTCTCTGACAACCCGTACCCTTCGACAATGCGTCCGCCCGTGATGCTCTCGAACTTTTCTTGCACCTCGACCGGCAGCGGCGCCGAACCGGAGATACACGCCTCGATCGACGACAAGTCGTATTTCTTCAGTTTCGGGTCGTTGAGGATGCCGACATACATCGTCGGTGCCCCCGGGAAGAAGTGTGGTTTTTTCTTGTGAATCGTCTTCACGACGTCGGTCACGTCAAAGCGGGGCACGAGGACGAGCTCATAACCGTTCGCCATCCCGAAGTTGAGGCAACATGTCATCCCATAGACGTGGAAGAACGGCACGACGCTCAAGACGCGTTTCTCATCGCCACGGTTGTATCTATAGAAGAAGTTCGAAATCTGATCGACGTTCGCCGTCAAGTTGAAGTGTGTCAACATGACGCCTTTCGGCAGACCGGTCGTTCCGCCCGTATATTGCAAGACGGCGACGTCTTCTTTCGGGTCGACCTCGATCGGCTTCACCGGACCGAAGTTTTTAAAGTCTTTGAACAAGACCGATCCCGTCGTATCGATGACGATATTGTTCTCACGTTTCACTTTGATCGGGTACAGTTTGTTTTTCGGGAATGGAAGATAATCGGCGATGCTCGTCGTGATGATCGTTTGAATATCGGTCTTCTCTTTCACGCGGAGCGATTTCGGATAGAGGAGGTCGAGCGTGATGACAATTTTCGCGCCCGAGTCGGTGATCAAGTTCTCGAGTTCATGCTCGGTATAGAGCGGGTTCGTCTGGACGACCGTCCCTCCGGCATACAAGACGGCGTAGAATGAGATGACGTATTGCGGACAGTTCGGGAGCATCAGGCTGACCCGGTCCCCTTTTTGCAGCCCTTTTGACTGGAGCATCGTCGCGAGACGATGGGCGGCATCATCGATTTGGGCGAACGTGAGCTCTTTTCCGATGAACGAGACGGCCGTCCGGTCCGGGAAGTCTTTCGCGGCTCGACTGAGCGCCTCATAGAGCGGCTTCACCTCATAGTCAATCGTCTTCGGCATGTCGGCTGGATAATCTTGCAACCACGGTTTGTTCATCGCTTTTCCTCCTTGAGAATGAATAGTGATTCAGTTACATCCATTATAATGCCAAGAAAACGCTTTCATCTACCCTTTACCCAATAATTTTCAGAAAATATCGAAAAAAAGCGATTGGATCATAAAATCCAATCACTTTCAAATGCGTTTGAAGTAATCCTCGGTCTGTTGTGCGTTGCCGATTTTCTCGTCAAGCCGTTCCTGCAAATCTTTCTCCCATTTGATGGCCGAGAAGTCGATTCCGAACCATGCCTCCATCTCCGGACGAGAGAAAGCGTACGTCCGGTTCGGGAAGGCGAAGCGGACGATCTCCGCGTTCTTCACGAGTGTGAAATATGTCGCGGCGTTGCGGATGGCGAGCCGCTCCTGCTCGATCCGGTCCATCTCCGGATCGTCATAGCGCACGGTGAGACCGTACGGCCGCTTCTTCGTCTGCAACTCGACCGATTTATAACAGTCATGCATCGGTAAACTATGAGCAATCCCGACAACGGCGCTATTGTCGCCGACAGTGGCACCTTTATACTGGAACGGATTCGGGCGACCTGTCGACGAATCCGCACAACCCGACAAGACGAGGAGCAGAACGAGCAATAGACTGAACCGTTTCATGGGAATCCTCCTTAAGATTTGAGTTGCAAGTTGAAGCGGTAGAGCAGGCGTTTCGCGAGCAAGTGGGCGAGGAAGCCGCCGATCAAGAAACCGATGATGTACAGCGTGACACTCGTCGGGTACGAGAATGCCGATAAAATGATGCCCCCGAGCATGGCGAAACAAATGACCATGATGACATGGACGAGCCAAAGCCAGCCCGTGAACATGAAGAAGCGGCCGTTGTTCTCCTGCGGGGCCCGGTTGAACATGAGAAGACCGAGACCGAACGTCAACCCGATGAAGAGGAGTGAGCTGAATATCCCGACCGTCGCAAAGTCACGCCACACCGAATTGTCAGTAAACAAGTTATACGTGTCGACGTTCGCGATGTTCACAAGCGGTGACAAGATTCGCATCGGAAGGCTTTCCATTGCTGCCGAGTACCAGTCGTACGAGACATATCCTGTAATCGCTTGAATCGACCCATTCACCAACGACAAAATTCCAATCGGGAACAAGAAGGCAACGATCGACCAGAGCACTTGAGAAATCGCCTCGCCTCCGAACGAGCCCATCCAAAGCGACAACGTGAAGACCGAGATGCCAATCAAGATGACCAAACCGATGACGGCGGCCACTTTCAACGTCTGTCCCTCGATCAAGAACGCGTAGCGTGACGTGTGAATCACGACGAGCATAATTGCCCCGCCGATCAGCGACGACAGGACGATGCCACTCGTGCCAATCAACCATTTCGATATGTACAGCTGGTTGCGGCTGAATGGGAGCGACATCGAAAAGTCGGACATTTGGCTATTGCGCTCACTGCCGATCAAGACAGATGCCATCAAGAATCCGAACACGACGTAGAGGAAGACGACCGTCTCAATCGGTAAGAGCGTCCCTAACTCACCGATCGCATAACCGACTCCCGGTATGGTCGTGAAGAAGTCTTCCGTCTCGAGAGAGGCGACGTCACTAGGGATCACCCCGTCATCATACTGGGAAGGGTTTTGTTGAATATCGCGAATCCGTTCATCGTAGTACTGCATCTCATTAAACACTGGCACCGTATAGGCGAGAATCCCGAGCCCGATGAGTAAAATCCATAAGAGCGACACTTGTTTCCAATCTTTTTTAAGTAGCACGTTAGACAACATTCGCCTCACCTCCTAATTGGACGCGGAACACGTCTTCTAGCGACATCGGAATCTCTTCGACGAGCATCGGCTTGTAGCTGTCGACGAACGCCTCGAGCTCATCCGACCGCTCACGGGCCATGAACAAAACGACACGCCCGGTCACGCTTAAAATTTCGATATCTTTTCGTTCGAGCAGTGCGACCGGCACCTCATCTTGGAAGACGACTTGCCACTTCACGCTCAAGGCGCGCGCCTCTTCGAGCGTCATGACGGCTTTGACCCGTCCCTTTTCAATCATGATGACACGGTCTGCGATTCGCTCGAGCTCGTGCAACTGGTGACTCGAGACGATGATCGAGCAATCACGCTGCTCGATTTGCGCGATCATGAGCTTCAAGACGTCCGCTTTGGCGACGACATCGAGTCCGTCGGTCGGTTCGTCGAGAAGATAGTATTTCGCCTGAACAGCGAACGCGAGCGACAGCGTCACCATCGCCTTCTGCCCTTTCGAGAGCTGACGAATCTTCTTATTGTCGATGTTGTATCGCGTGAGCGTCTCACGGAAAGTCGAGCGGTTGAAGGACGGATAGATCGACTCGTACAAGGCAGCCGCCTCGTTCACCGTGTAATGTTTGAGCGCATCGGCCGAGTCGGGCACGAAGATGACGTCCCGTTTCAATTCCGGCGTGTTGAATATACTCGTCTTCCCATATAAGACGTCGCCTGTGTCCGGCCGGATGATGCCGACCATCGTCCGGAGGAGCGTCGTCTTGCCGGCCCCGTTCCGTCCGACGAGCGCGACGATTTCGCCGCGATGGACGGTAAAGTCGACCCCGTCGAGCACAGTCTGTCGATCAATTTTCTTCGTTAGTTGCTGGACTGTCAGCATGGCTCTCCCCTACTTTCTTATATTCCGTCTCGAACAACGTCACCGCTTCATCGAACGAGACGTTCGCGTAGTGGCAATCGATGGCGAGTTTTTGAATGGCTTCAATCACCGGTCCGCGCGAGGCGTCCTGGTCGACCCAATCTTCTGATACGAACGTGCCGCGGCCGCGATGCATCTCGAGCAATCCGAGACGCTCGAGCTCCTGATACGCCTTGCTGACCGTATTCGGATTGATGACGAGGTCGGTCGCAAGTTCGCGCACCGACATGACCTTGTCCCCGGGCCGTAAAATGCCGCGGATGACGAGTGCTTTCGTCTGGTTTACGATCTGTTCGTATAAAGGTTCCGAACTTTTCATATCGATATTATATAGCAATTTCTCACACCCTCTCCCTTATCCGTTATAAGTGTATTATATGTACTAGTACACGTAAATGCAATAGTTCTTCGAGGGCATCTTTAGTTTACAGGGAATTGGAAATAATTTGTATACGCCTTTAGACCGAGACGGTTTCGGACTTTTCGGGTACATTGGAGGAGAGGTGACAAAGGATATGAAAAAAAGATTGTTGTTTGGTGCAGCCGCCATCTTCGTGGCAGGCTCGATGTATGGACGTGGGGAAGCGACGGAACGCTATGAGACGTACATATATGACACATATGGGGAGAACGTCGAGGTGGACGTGTCGCGTGATTGGAAGATGGCGAACTTTAAAGCGACGTTCGAACTCGAGCGTCCCCCGCTCCAAGGCACGTATCACGCCCGGACGTACGGTGACGGAACGATCCATGACGACGTAATGCCGACCTACTGGGCGAACGAAGCGGAGTCGACGATTCATGCCCGGCTCGTCGACGCGAATACCTTGACGGAAGCAGAGACGGTACGCGCGACCGTGTCCGATAGGGCCGGACGAGGACAAACGATCGAGACGATGCCGGCGACGTCCATCTTCGAACTGAATCCTGAACAATTTTTAGGCGTCGCGATCATGTTGCACGAGGCGTGGGACAACACGGACGAGCAAAAGCAGCGCGTCCTCGACATCATCCGTCTGCTCGAGGACGATGTGAGATCAATCCACTTCTCGTTCGACGGGACGCCGGACGAGGATGACGACTTCACGGAACGTTATTTGAACGTGACGCAGAACGGGCGTGATGGCGAGCCATCATTCGCCTCACTCCAGACGATCGATGACTTGAACGACCACGACCGGCTTTACGGGTTCGACGAGACAACGTTCATCACGGAATACCGTTTTGACGGGACGAAGATCGACCGGGACACGGTCGATTGAACAGGTCGAGTCGCCTCACTTTACATGGGGCGATTCACTTGCTATCATTTGACGAGTCAATGATTGATTAGTCAAACGAGAAAGGTGGAACGCTATGGAGCTACGTGATGTGAGCCGTTTGCTTTACCAAATCAAACTCGCCGACCAACGTGTCGCGACGGCGTTCGAGAACGAGACCGGCTTCAGCCTGACCCGTTACGAGATGCTCATGGTCGTCAATGAGAAAGGCGTCTGCTCGCAAAGTGAGATTAAAGACGCGATGAACATCGACCACGCCGCCGTCACCCGGCACTTGAAGATCCTTGAAGACAAGGGTTACGTCTTACGTGAGCGGAACGCCGCGAACCATCGTGAAGTGTTCGTCCGCCTGACCGACGACGCCGCGCGTGACTTACGGTCGTGCGAACAAAAGCACGACGCGTCCAACCATTTGATGAGCGTCTTGTCGGAAGATGAGATGGCGCAACTGTCCGCTTTACTTGAAAAATTAAACCAAGTCTAAACAGAGAGAAAGAGGAGATCCCCTATGGCAACTACATTTAAAAACGATACATTTCAAGACGTCGTCCTCGGTCGTAAATCGATCCGTGTGTACGATGAGAACGTGAAGATCTCACAAGAAGAGATGCTCGAGATGATCCAGGAAGCGACGATGGCCCCGTCATCGGTCAACATGCAACCGTGGCGCTTCGTCGTCGTCGAGAGCCCAGAGGCGAAAGAGACACTCAAACCGCTCATCAAGTTCAACGTGCGTCAAAACGACACGTCGGCCGCGATGGTGCTCATCTTCGGTGACATGGAATGCTATGAGCTCGGCGAACAGATTTACGACCAAGCCGTCGCGGAAGGTAAAATGCCGCAAGACGTACGCGACCAACAGCTCGCTGCTATCCTCCCGTACTACAAGAACTTGTCGAAGCAAGAGATGAACGACATCGTCAAGATCGACTCGAGCCTCGCCGCGATGCAGTTCATGCTTGTCGCCCGTGCGCACGGTTACGACACGAACCCGATCGGCGGTTTCGAGAAAGACCAACTCGCCGAGACGTTCGGTTTAGACAAAGACCGTTACGTGCCGGTCATGATCCTCTCAGTCGGGAAAGCGGCAGAAGAAGGTTACCAATCGGTCCGCCTCGATGCTGAAACAATCACAAACTTCAAATAATCGGAGGAACCCCACATGATCCTAATCAATGCCATCTTCGACGTGAAAGAAGACGCGTTCGACAACTTCTTGACAGATATCAACAAGCTCATCGACTCGTCGAAACAAGAAGCCGGTTGCTTGAGCTATGAACTGTTCCAATCGACGACGTCTGAGAACCGGTTCGTCATGATCGAGAACTGGGCCGACCAAGCGGCCGTCGAGCAACACAACCAAAACCCGGACCTCATCGCGTTCGCCCAAAACGTAGGCAACTACGTGACGGCGAAACCGGTGCTCCATGTGACGGAAGTAAACTAACAAATGCCTAGAGCGGTCAACGCTCTAGGCATTTTTTTAATGGTGTGGTTCCGTCACGGCTTCGACCGGTGCGGCGCCTTCGTACAGGGCTGCCCACTCGGCTTCCGTCAATTCCCCGACGATGAACTGTTTCGCTGGGAAGATGGTCGATCCGTTTGCTTGCGCGTGGACCCGGGCGAGATACAGCCCGTCTTCTTTTAGCGACGTCGTCAATGCGTACGTCCCTGCCCCGACCCGTTTCGCTTCTTGCATCCCGTATGACAGCGTCCCGTCCGCCTTTTGCAGTTCAAGATGGACGAAGTCCGGTTCGTCTTCACTGAGCGCGATCTCGAACGTGACCGGTACTCCGGGAATGACCTCGTCCGGGAACTCAAGCGTCGCCTCGAGCGGGGCCTCTTCTTTATACAAAGTCGTCGCCTCCGGATTGACCGCGCAACCAGCTAACGCCGTTACGGCGACGAGGCATAAGATGATGGATAGATTCCATTTCATTCGTTTCACCCCGCATTCAAATAACGCTGTAGTGTCGTTGAGCGTCGGATGACGACCCAATCGAGTAACGCGACGATGAGAAGCGACAACCCGACGAGCGGGAAAACGATTCCAAAGCCGACAAGCAAGACGAGGAACACGTTCCGCCGTACTTTCGATGGCGCGGATGGCGCCCCGCTCTTCGCGTTCGGCTTCCGTGAATACCATAAGTAGGCACCGCTCACGACGACGAACACGACACCGAGACAGATGACGAGGCCAAGCAACTGGTTGAACTGTTTCCCTGTATGAAGCGTGATCCCGAGTGCGACCGCCTTGCCGACGATGCCGTAATGGTCGTAGCGATAATCAGCGAGCACCGCCCCCGAATACTGATCGAGGTGAATCGTCGCCTCGTCTTGGGCCCGGTCCGGGTAAGCCGACAACGTATAGACGCCGTCTGCCGTGCCCGGAAGGCTAATCGTATAGCTCGGGTCCATCCCGACCGTGATCGCGATTTGATTGACTTGATCGAGCGAGAGCGGAACGTATCCGGCAACAACGGAGTTCGGCACCGGGAGCGTCTCCGCCGCCCACGGGACGTCCGCGACGTCTTCTGTCTTCACGGATGAGGTCGGTGCTTCTCCGCCCCAAATCAACGGCGGATAGCCGACACCGGCGTTCGTCGCGATCGATTGGAAGTTCGCGCCCAAAAACCCGGACCACGGGAGACCAGTCAAGACGAGGAACAAGAGCCCAGCTGTCACCCAAAACCCAGGGACGACATGCAAGTCACGCCGCAACACCCGTTTCCCTTTCCGGAGGCGCGGATAAATCGTCCCCGACGCCTGTAGCCCGTTGCGCGGCCAGAATAGATAGAGTCCCGTCGCCATCAAGACGATCGTCCAACAGGCGACGAGCTCGACGATCCGGTCACCGAGCGTTCCCATCATCAGTTCGCCATGGAGGACCTCCACTTGGTTCATGAAGCGGTCGGCGTTTAATTGTGACCCGATGACGTTCCCGCTGTAAGGATCGACGAACACCGTCGTCGCCCCTTCTTCGGTCATAACACGAAATTCACTCGAGCGGTCCGGCGACTCACCCGGTCGATACCGCGTGATTGGTGTATCCGGATACTCGGCTTGAACCCGATTGAGTAGCTCCGTCGCGCTCAGCCGTTCCCCGCTCGGCTCGACTTGATAGTAGTCGGCATAGATGACTTGCTCGATTTGTGGCTTGAATAAATAAACGGCCCCCGTGACCGCTAGCACCAATAAGAACGGTGCGATGATCAATCCGGCGTAAAGATGCCAGCGCCAGACGGCACGGTACCAATCACGCCCCGATGAAGATGATGTCATGATGATTCCCCCGGTTATGTTATGTGTCCAATATGTGAACAGGTTAATTGTGCGCACTCACACTTTTTGTGACCGCTTACTTTGTGGCTGTTGTTTGTCTATCTGACGAAATAAACGTGAAGTTAGATTCATCGCAATTACACAACTGTGCTTGATAACTTGTAGAATAAAATGAACTTATCTTGTAGACTGATCGAAGTGAGGTGATTTAGATGAAATATACATGCCCTTGTTGCGGGTACAAGACGCTTGACGAAGAACCACCTGGCACGTATGACATTTGCGGCATCTGTTTTTGGGAAGATGACGTGGTCCAGTTCAGTGACCCGGACTACGAAGGTGGTGCCAACGAAGTGTCACTCCAACAAGCACAACAGAACTATATTCATGTTGGCGCATGCGATCGAGGCTCGCTCAAATTCGTTCGGACTCCGGACGAGGACGACGTCAAAGATCCAAAATGGCGACCACTTCCTAAAAAATGAGCATAAAAAAATCCGCTTCTACGCATAGGTAGAAGCGGCTATTTTTATAACCCGATGATCGCGACAGACACACCGAGAACACCGATGAGCGCCATCGCGTAAACCGGTACGCGTGGCATCTCGCCGTTGTTATCGAGCGCCTTCCCGAACATGAAGAACACGAGCGGGTGAACGAGGAACGGCATCGAGAAGATGAGCGGGATGAGAAGCGACGCTTCCGTCCCAAACATGCCGCCTTGGATCGCTGCGAAGAGACCGAAGTGCGAGATCGCTGACGACTGAGCCATTGCCGAATAGTCGAACGCGATCGTGCTGAAGCTGAGGAGCACAAGTCCGCCGAAGACGGCCATGATCTGCCAGCCGAACGAGAACTGCATGAGCGCTTTCACTTCTTTGAAGTCTTCGCCGTTCGCAGCGCGCAAGTTTTTGAGCGCGAGGAACGTAAGTGTGAGACCGACCAAGACGATGATTGCCGTCGGCCAGATCCAGAGTGCCCCGTTATCGGCACTGATCGCCAAAATCGAGAAGACGAAAATGTGACCGAAGAACGGGATGTTGATCATGATCGGGGCACGTTTCGCTGCGACTTTCCCGAAGTCACCAGCTGTACATGCACCTGTGAGACCACTGTGCGAGAGCGATCCCGCCATACCTGGTGCGAGGTTACGGATGTGTCCTGTACGTGCGAACCACATGAGGAGCGCGATTCCACCGAACATCCAGAACAACTGGCCGAAGAATCCGTAGAAGAGGACCGAGTTCATGCCTTCGATGGCGAAAGCGTCCCCGATGCGTGAACCACCGACCATGAAGTTCGCTGCCAAGACGACCGGGATCCCGGCGAAGAGGAGCGCGCGAACCGTCGGGCCGTACGTCCAGTTTTGGAAGATGGCACCGAGCGCTGACGACAAGATCATCGCGAAGAAGATCTGCGGGAGCGCAATGACAGGTTGGACGAGCGTGGCGATCGCGAACGAGATGAACAAGATGGCGATCAAAATCACCGTCTCGATCAAGCCTTTACGCATGTACACCTGCTTGTCGTCGATTTGAGCCTTGTGGTCGATCAACAGGAACGATGCCGCGAGACCGATCAACGCGAGAATCGGATAGTAAAGCATGATGCCCTCAGCCGTACCCGGTTGAATCATCATACGGAAGAACCCTTCCAATCCGACGAGCAGGAAGAATGAACGGAGGATGAAGATGAACTGCGTCCGTCCCGTTCCGAGGAACATCTCTTCTTTTGACGGCACGACGATGTCTTTCACGTCGAGCGCTTGCTTGCTTAAGATTTTACGTAGCTCTTGACCACCGACGAAGAACGACACGACGAGCGCAATGATCGTCGTCCGTGAGAGGAAGTCGACGAGCGGAAATTCTGGGAGACCCGGCGTCGCGATGCCCATCTCGACCATGACGAAGCCGAGACCGAGGCCGAAGATGACGATGACGAGGATTGGCGAGAACCGTGAACCGGCCACGACCATCCGTGACAAGATGACCATCGGGATGACGAAGGCCATTAACAACCAAAACTGGTTGAGTAATTGAACTTGAGATAACTGCTGTACAATTTCCATGGATAAACCCCTTATACATTTTTTTCACACTGTCTCGAAGTGTAACGTATTGTCGATTTTGTGACAAGGGGGTGTGACGTATTGTAAAGATTGAAAGCGGAACCAAATGAATTGGTCCCGCTTTCGGTCAATTATTCGGTTGGCGAAGACCCCAAGTGCCTTTATTTCCTGTGGCATAAAACAAGTCTTCTTTCCCGGCGAAACTCGCGGAATCGCTCGAGTGGGCACGAATCTGTTTATTGACGTGCGCCTTCCAATCTTTGTACCGATCGAGCTCGAGTTGATAGTACGACTTCTCGATGTAGTCATAGATTTCTTTCAAAGATGCCTTCCCGCCGTGATGCTGGAGGGCGAATTGGATTTTGCGAAGTAGTGCGCGCTTCAAGTTATCCCTCACCTTTCACTAAATACTTCTAAATACTCTTCAAACTTTTGTTCAACCGCTCTGACGATTCTTTCATGAACAAATTCGCTCTCAATACGAAATTCTTCCCTAACACAGAATATATCATCAACTAACTTAAAAGGCGGAGAAATATTGCTCACTCTTGTAGGAGTAGTCGATAGGTACTTCAATGGCAGTGTTTTTAAGTGCCGTTTCATTTTCGCTTCGGAGAAAGGAGCTTTAAATTCCTCGCTTATATTTTTGAGAGCGTACAAGCGGTGTTGGCTACTAACTAAGTCATAATAAGGTCTTGCTAGTTCAGTTATTGAAACTGGGGCATGCCAATCATGAGGACCTCGCTCTAACATAATCTTCAGTACATTCATTTTATGAGGTCCCTGCCTATCGAACTCATCTATGTACTGAATTAACTGCTTAAGCCGTTCTTCCATAATTACGCCACCCTCATTCTGAAGCTTTCCGACTGAAGTAGTGATGCAGCCGCACTTCAACGATTTGACTGACCCATTCGTAAACCAAAGGATGAGCATACGCTTCGTTCTGCTCAATATGTAACGACTCCTCTGACACGAAGAACGGCCCTTTCGCTATTTTATCAAATGGCATCCGTAACAGTAACTTTTCAATCTTTTTCTGCTGAAACGGGGATTGGAAGTCTTTTGTTTGCCCGTCAATCTTTTGCCGGTATGGGAATGTATTGATGAACTCATAGAATGGTCGAGCCGCCTCGCTCGCCGGAAGTGGTCGAAGCCATCCATCGATTCCACGGCCTAGCATAATTGATAGCACAATCATCTTATAGCTCTTCGTCATGTCCGTGTACTCCACTTCAAGCAACAACGACTTCGCCTCTTCAAACAGATGACTCTCTTCATCATATAGCTCACCCATCCGGTCGAGAAACCCGTAAAAGCCGCCATCTTTCTTCCATTCAGAACGATAGGCATCGATTGAGTATTCGCCTCGTTGAATCAACTCTAGGTAACTCGGCCTTCTCCCCAACTCTTCTTTCACCATGTAGTAGTTCCGCTCCAACTGTTGCCGACGCGTCGAAGAACGGGTCACCATCCGCTTCAATAAGTCGATGGCCTGTAAATCAAATTCGATCGTACAACCGTTTGGTAAATCGATTCCTGTAGGAAGTGACTTGACGACCGGTTGTCGTTTTGTCGTCAGGAGTGCCAACTTCTTGTCGATATTTTTGTAGTTCCCAATCAAATCGATAATGGTGCAATGCGTCTTCCCGCTCAGTAAGCGGAGCCCACGACCAATCTGTTGCGTGAAGACGGTCAACGATTCAGTCGGGCGGCAGAACAATAACGTATCAATCTCCGGGATATCGACACCTTCATTGAATAAGTTGACCGCGAAAATGATATCGAGGTGTCCTTGTTTCAATTGACGGATGACTTCTGCACGGTCATATTCGGTCTGGCTATGTAACGCGACGGCTTGAACACCTTGTAGGCGGAAATAGTCGGCCAAGTATTCAGCTTGTGTGACCGACGAACAGAAACCGAGCGCTCGTGTTTGGTGATGTATCTTCCACGCCTCATAGATTTTTTGAGCGACACTCTCTTTCACCTGCTCCGCCAACAGTTCGTCCTGATCATAGCGACGACCATTGATCAATCGAATCTGCGAATAGTCAATCTCATCATAAATCCCAACGTAATGGAATGGCGTCAAATACGACTCTTCAATCGCTTCTGTGAAGTGCATCTGATAGGCGACATTGTCATCGCACAATGCGTAGACGTCTCCCCCGTCCAAGCGGTCCGGTGTCGCCGTCAAACCGAGCAAGAATTTCGGCTCGAAGTAGTCAAGGACACGCCGATAGGATGGTGCCGCCGAATGGTGGAACTCGTCGACGATAATTAAATCGAATTGATCTGGTTCGAACTGTTCCATTCGGTGTTTTGAAGCCAACGTTTGAATCGATGCGAACAAGACGTCTGCCGATTGCTCATCTCTCGAGTCACCGCCCAGTAGTAGTCCTGTCTTCCATTCATTTGAGACCCTTTTAAAAGAGTTCTCTGCTTGAAGCAAAATCTCTTTTTGATGGGCAATGAAGAGCACTCGTTTGAACTGGCGGGCAAAAAAGGCGCTCAAATACGTCTTCCCGAGTCCTGTAGCGAGAACGAGCATCGCCTTACGTCTGCCTTCGTCCATCGTCTCGCGTAACGCCTTCAGCGCAGCATCTTGCACGGTGTTCGGCGTGATTGTATCGTCCTCAATATAGACCGGGGTCGATTCTGCAACTTGCTCGTTTTCTTTCATCCGATCTTGACGGGCATTATACTCTTCACGATAAGGCTGCAATGAGACAGTATTCATGATTTGGGCATAATCACTATAGAATAGATCATGAAACGCATCGACGGACTGTTCGAACACGTCTTCCGAGATACTTGCTGGAATCTCAACGTTCCATTCGACGCCTCGATTCAAGGCGCTATGCGATAGATTGGAAGAACCGACAAAGAACGTTCCGCCATCTTCTGTGCGGAACAAGTAGGCTTTCGGATGGAATGACTGACCTTTTGATCGATAGAGTCGCAGCTCTACGCCTTGAATGTTCATTAACATCTCAAGCGCATCCGGGTTCGTCAAATAGAGATAATCGCCAATTAGAATCCGGACTTGCGCACCGCGTTTAACTGCGTCCTTAAGGGAAGCTGCTATTTCTTGCACGCCCGATACTTGCGCAAACGCGACGACCATATAAATTTCAGTCGCCGCGTCGATTTGGTGTTGTAATGGAATTCGTAAATGACTCGTGTGCAGACGTAACTCACTCATGATCAAGGACCTCTTCCAAGAAGAGACCTTTTTCAAAACCGCCCCGCTTTTCACGCTTCTCCTCACGGATGCGGCTCAATTCTTCGAAACTTGCACCATGCATCTTCCCGAGCGTATAGACGAGTTCCAAAATATCAGCCAATTCTTCGAGTGATTCTTCATCGATATTCGTCTCTTCGTACTCTTTGATTTCTTCATAGAGTTTCAAGCGGGCCTGTTCAAAATGTTCGGCTTGATTGAGGTGTTTGACGACAGGAACCTTCCCTGCTTCGTGAATGATTTCAGGGATGCGATCGCGGATTAGTTTGTTATAGCGCTCCATAATTTATTCATCCTTTCTCTAAGGCGTGATGGTAGATCCACATTCGATTAAATATTATACTTTCATTATATCCAATTATTTGGAATAGCGCTTTAAGTGCGGGGAGGTATTTTATGATAACGTCAGAAATCCAATCAATATTTAATGTATTTAACAATAACTATGTATACGAAATACCTGATTTTCAACGAGATTTTGTCTGGGGCGAACACGAAGTAACTCAATTGTTTAAAGACTTTAACGAAGATACAGAGGAGTTTACAAAGGAAAGTTCTTTGTTAGATGGATATTTATTGGGGAATATCGTTTTAATTAATAATGACGCAACTACAGCGAGCAAAATTGTTATCGATGGTCAACAAAGACTCACTACACTTTCTCTACTCTACAAAGTACTAGAAGAAACAATTGATCATCGTCTTCATCGAAAAGAAAATAGTATTGAAACCATGCAAAAATGGATGAATATGCGCGGAGAATTAAATAAAGGTTATGGCTTATTTGATGATGAAGCAAATTTTAAAAATTCAAAGATACAACATCATAAGAGTCTAGAATTCGGAAGTATTTACCGACACATCATACGTCCAGATTCAAGTGCAAAGAATAGTCTACAACAATCTAGTCAAATCGAAGAAGTCTATGAAGTTTTAAAAGAAGAGCTCTCAAAGTTGAGTGACCAAGAACTACCTAAATTTGTGAACTACATTAAACACAAAGTGATGCTTATTGTAACGACCGCTCCAACGTTATCTAAAGCTTTTCAGTTATTTGAAATCTTAAATAACCGAGGTAAAGACTTGGAACCTTTAGATTTGATAAAGAATATGCTCCTCAAAAATTTGGCAAAAGAACATTATAGTGAAGATGAACGTGATAAATTTACAGAACTATGGCGGAAATTTAATGATAACCTTGCGCTGAATTCTAAGAAGAAAATTGAGTCTTCTACTTTCCTGAAACATTATTTAGTCGGAACAACAGGCGAGAATGTCCGCAAAGATAAATTGTTTAACTATTATTCAGAATTAAACCCATCAAAAGAAAACGTACTAATGATGGTTTCAGAAATGCATGATGTTTCTTATACTTATGGGAAACTTGAACGAAAAGAATTCGATGGCTTTATCAAAAATACACATCTACTAGATATTCTTTTTAAGCTTTTAAGTCTAAAACAAGCACAAACTATCCTGATCCCATTTTACAACGAATCTGAGCAACGTAAGTCAGAAGTCGTTGACTTAGCAATTCGCTTAGGAGCTAGTGTTATCTTCTCTTATACCCAAACAAACTATATCGAGGCTGAGATACCTTCACTAATCAAAAAATATTACGCCACTTTGGATAGAGAGGGTTCAGATCGAGCATACTTCCAATTCACGAATGAATTAGAGCGTCGCATTCAGGAAAAAGCAAAGCTAGCTAAAGATGCTGTATCTACAAGAAGGTTTGAAAATACTCGTGGAAATTATAACAAGAAAGGTTATGACCTTTTACGTTTCATTGAATCATATGGTCACTTAGACAGTGCTGTGCTTTTAACGTCAAATCGAAGTAAAAAAATCACTTTAGAACACATCATGCCGAGAACACCTGTGAATCAAGAATTTATAATCGATTCCGGCTTTACAGATATCGAAGAATATAAAGAATACGTGAATCGAATCGGTAATTTTGCTCTAATACACAATGATGAAAACTCCGCTCTCTCGAATAAAAGTTTTGATCAAAAACGTCTCGTATACGCTCGCTCGTCAATTTGGACAACTCAAGTACTGAACAGTATGTTAGTTTCGACAATGAAATCCGGAAAAGAAGTACATCAGTATGAGGTAATTAATGAATCTTTGTTTGTCCAGGCCGAAGAAGGGATTTGGACAAAAGAGAACATTCATGCACGTTCAGAGAAAATTGCACTATACTTGGAATTGATTCTTACTAAGGGCGGTAGTAAATAATTTAGCTACTCAATACATAAAAGAAGCGACCGTTGAAGGGTCGCTTCTTTTATTCCACAATCTCAAACGCCTTCACATACGCCACGTGATCAAGGAACAAAATCATCTCCTCATCGAATTGAACGAACCCGTCCGACGCGTGTCGGAACGATTGATAAATCGACTCGAGCGCTGCATAGCGGCTCTCCGCCTCGACCGTATACGTCAAAATCTCTTCGTTGATCAAATGAAACTCAATCTCGTACGATTTCATGCTGTCTCCTCCGTTTCGTGTGGATAGCGAGCCTATCTGCTATCCTTTACCCGCTCTTCGCCGTCTCGTCTCAACATTCGTCCACCTCGTTGACTTCGGTCACAACGACACCCGTATCCCCGACTTTCCCCAAGTCTTCAACGATTGGGTCTTCATATGCCAAGACATGAAATTCTTGCTCGACCGTGCGGATCACGTAATGCGACAACGACCCCCGGTACGTGTTGACGCGTTCTGTCGACATCGTGTCTGCGGCGAATCGCGTGAATTGAGACGCCTTCAACTTCACGATCGGATAAGCATTTTGAAGCCCTGTTTCATCCATGGCGTGGTCTTCGATCGTCCCGAGAAATACGGCATATTGCTCGAAGCGGATGAGAATCCGGTCGCGCTCCGCGTCCCACGTCAATAACATCGTCGCATCCTCCGCTCCGAAACACGTCCACTCGAGCGGATAGTACATCTCACCTTTCATCTGAAACGACTCGACATCGAGCACATAGCCCTCCGTCGTCATCAAAAAATTCAAATCGATGGCCAAACCGTTTCCCCCTTTCAAAAAAAGCGACGTCCGCAAACGTCGCTCTCCCTCAATAAAAGATAAACCACAGTGCCGCTGCCACTAAAAACAACCCGGCGCCGATGAAGAGAATCTTCGCTAATCGTTCATATACCATGTCTTCACCTCACTAACGCCGCACCGACGATGAGCGAGACACCGATCGAGAGGAGGAACGCCAAAAGCCCGACGGCGATGTTCCCTTTCCCAATCTCTTCGTTCACCTTCAAGGACGGGGTCAAAAATTCAAACAACCAATACGTGACGAGAAGCAAGAAGAAACCGAAGCCCCCACCGACCAAAATGTCGACCATCCGATCGTGGTGGCTCTCGACGACACGGAAGATGTTGGCGAGGCCGACGACCTTCCCGCCCGTCGCGAGCGCCACGGCGATGTTCCCTTTTTGAATCTCGCGCCAATTGCTGTACGGCGTCGTCACCTCGAAGATGGCGAGCCCGACGACGATCATGAGCCCGGCGATCGTATACAGACCGAACGACTCGAGCATGACGTTAAACGTTACGTTACCCAATAGCATCTCGTCCTCACTTCAACTCGACGACCGTGACCCCGAGTCCACCTTCGCCCATGCCGCCCGGACGCTGACTCTTCACGTGGCGATGTCCTTTCAAGAACTCTTGCGTCGCTTGCCGCATCGCGCCCGTACCGAGCCCATGGATGATGCGGACGTTGTCGTAACCCGACACGAGCGCCTCGTCGATATATTTGTCTAGGCGTGAGAGTCCTTCTTCGACGCGGACCCCGCGCAAGTCGAGCTCCGACTTCGTCGTGCTCTGGCGCTTCAACGAGCTGCCTTTCGCTTTGAGCGGCTGCTCTTTCGACGGTCCGATTTTCTGAAGGTCGTCCGCTTTGACGTTCACTTTCATGATCCCGACCTGGACGTTGTACTCGTTGTCGTTGATCTGGTTCACGATATAGCCTTTTTGATTGAACGTCGTCACTTTCACTTCTTCGCCTTTACTGAACGTACGTTTCTGTTGCGCTTTTTGTTTCACTTTTTGGATCTTTTTATCTTGGAGCGTCGGTTTCGCCGATTCGAGCTCTTTCTTCGCGGCGATGATCTCATGCTCTTTGACGATGCCCTGCTCACGCAGCTTCTTCAATCGGTCGATGACTTCGTTCGCTTGACGCTTCGCCTGCTCGACCGCCTTGTCGGCTTTCGCCTCGGCCTCGCTATACATCGTGTCGCGTTCTTTCTCGAACTCGGTCATCTTCGCCTCGAACGCCGCCTGTTCTTCTTCAAGGTCGTGGCGCTTGACGATCAATTCTTGTTCGAGCTGCTCTGCGCGTTGTTTCGCCGACTCGAGCTCGTTGATCATCGATTCGACCGACTCGGCATCGGTGCCGACATGGCTCCGCGCCTTGTCGATGACGTCGTCGGACAATCCGAGACGACGGCTGATCTCGAACGCGTTCGAGCGTCCCGGCACGCCGATCAACAGACGATACGTCGGGCTGAGCGACTCGATATCAAACTCCATCGATGCGTTCATGACGCCTTCCCGGTTATAGGCGTACGCCTTCAATTCCGAGTAGTGCGTCGTCGCGGCCACACGGGCCCCACGGCGCTTCACTTCGTCGAGGATGGCGATGGCGAGCGCGGCCCCTTCTTGCGGGTCGGTCCCGGCCCCAAGCTCATCGAACAAGACGAGCGACATGAAGTCGATCTTGTCGAGCATGCTGACGATGTTCGTCATGTGCGAACTGAACGTCGAGAGACTCTGCTCGATTGACTGCTCGTCCCCGATATCGGCATAGACGGCGTCAAACACGGACAGCTCCGTCCCGAAGTCGGCCGGCACGTAGAGACCTGACTGCACCATGAGCTGAAGCAAACCGATCGTCTTGAGCGTGACCGTCTTACCGCCGGTGTTCGGACCGGTGATGACGAGCGACGTGTAATCCTCGCCGAGCTCGACCGTGATCGGGACGACCTCGTCGCGAGGGATGAACGGATGACGTGCCTGTTTCAACTTGATTTCTCGGGCGTCGTTCAGCTTCGGCTCGGTCGCCTTCAACTCATGACCGTACGCGACTTTCGCGAACACGAAGTCGAGTGTGGCGAGCACGTCGAGGTTCGTCACGACCGAATCGGCAACACCGCCGACAAGGTTCGACAGCTCGCTCAAGATGCGGTCGATCTCGGCGCGTTCTTTCAAGCGCACTTCTTGAATCTCATTGTTGATCGAGACGATTGCCTGCGGCTCGATGAAGAGCGTCTGACCGGAAGCCGATTGGTCGTGGACGATCCCGCCGAACGCTTGGCGGTACTCTTGTTTCACCGGGACGACGTAACGGTCGTTTCGGATCGTGACGATGGCGTCCGACAACATCTTGGCGTTGTTGCGGAGGATGTTGTCGATGCGGGAGCGGACGCTGCCCTCGAAGCTACGGAGCTGCGTCCGGAGGCCGCGCAGTTGCGAGCTCGCCGAGTCTTGGACCGTGCCTTGGTCGTCGATGGCGTGTCGAATCGACTGCTCGACTTCGATCAGTTTCGTCAAACGCTCCGCATACTCGTCGAGGCGCGGGATACGGAGGTCCTCATTGTCCTCGTGGAGCTTCTCGAAGAAGTTCTTCACTTGCCGGCCGCTGTACATGACGGCGGCGACGGCGAGCAGTTCGCTCGTCGAGAGCACCGAGCCGATGGCGGCCCGCTTCACTTCGGCGCGGACGTCGGTCAGTCCACCGAGCGGGAGTCGGTCACGGAGACGGACGACCTCGGTCGCCTCCTTCGTGACGTTCAAATTGGCGAGCACCCGGTCGTATGAGTAATCGGGTTGCATCGTGAGCGCCCGGTCTTTCCCGAGCGAGCTCGCGGCGTGGGCGGCGAGCTGTTGGCGTAGTTTTTCATATTCTAAAACGCGTAACGCGTGGTCCATCTAGCATGTTCCTTTCTGTCGCTTCGCGTCAAAGAACGCCTTGGCGTCCTTAAACGAGAGGCAGTTGATGATGTCGGACGGTTCGAGATAGGCCTTACGGGCGTGCAAGACGCCGAGCGCCATATCTTCCATCATGTCCGGGTGGTGCGTGTCGGTGTTGATCATCATTTTGACGCCGGCCGCTTTCGCTTTCTTCAACGTCGAGGCCGTCAAATCGAGGCGGTTCGGGTTGGCGTTCAACTCGAGCGCCGTGCCCGTCTCTTTCGCGAGGGCGATCAAGCGCTCCTCGTCGATCGGATAGCCGTCACGGCGTCCGATGAGTCGGCCCGTCGGATGAGCGATGACGTTGACGTAAGGCGAACGACAGGCGTTCTCGAGCCGGGACATGATCTCGTCGACCGATTGGTCCATCTTTGAGTGGATCGAGGCGACGACGTAGTCGAGCGTCGCTAAAAACTCCGGCTCATAGTCGAGCGTGCCGTCAGGCCGGATATCCATCTCGACGCCGCGCAACACGTGCATGTCGTGCTTCTTCGCGGCTTCGAGAATTTCTTCCCCTTGCGCTTCGAGACGTTCCTCGGTCAAGCCGTTGACGAACGTCATGTACTTGCCATGATCGGTGATGGCGATCCATTCATAGCCGCGCGCTTTCATCGCCGCGACGAGCTCGTCGACCGTCAACTTCCCGTCCGACCAGACCGTGTGCATGTGGGCGTCGGCCTTGATGTCGTCGAGTGTGACGAGTTTCGACAAGTCGTGCTCGAACTCGAGGTTTCCTGCCCGCAGCTCGGGCGGGATGAACGGCAAGCCGTAACGCTCGAACAGCTCCGCTTCCGTCTCCGGTTGCCAGAGGCCGCCCGCCGTCTCGACGCCGTACTCGGAGATCGACTCGCCTTTTGCTTTCGCGAGCTGGCGCATGCGGACGTTATGGTCTTTCGAACCGGTGAAGTGGTGGAGCGTCGCAGCGAATGCGCCGGGTTCGACCATCCGGAAGTCGACCGACACCATCTCTTCGCGTTCGAGGACGAGCGATACTTTCGTTTCCCCGGCCGCGATGACTTCATTGATGAACGGGAGCTCGAGCAGCTTGTCCCGGAGGGCGACCGGTTCTTCGGTCGCGATGATGAAGTCCAAGTCTTTACACGTCTCTTCGGCCCGGCGGAAGCTACCCCCGACCGAATGACGGAGGACGAGTGGTTCGTTTTCGAGCACGGTCTCGATCTCTTCGACGACCGGACGCATCATCGCGTACGATAGGCGTTCCGGGCGCGACTCGAGGTTTTTCGCCGCGGCGAGCAGTTTCTCGACGCTCTTCGCGCCGAAGCGCGGGAGCTCGGAAGCCGTCCCGTCTTCGAGGACGCGGATGAGCGAATCCAAGTCGACGACCCCGATCTCACGGAGTTGCGCGAGCTTCTTGCCGCCAAGCCCTTGAATCTTGAGTAATTTCATCAGACCGAACGGGATCTCTTCTTGGAGCGACTCGAGCACTTCGCTCCGCCCCGTGTCACGCCATTCTTCGAGCACGGCCGCCGTGCCTTTACCGATGCCTGGGATCGTCGTCAAATCCTCGATCTCATCGAGTTCAAGTTCTGAGTTCTCGAGCGCCGTCGCGGCTTTCCGGAAGGCGTTGATTTTGAACGGGTTCTCCCCTTTGATTTCCATGTATTGTGCGATCTTTTCGAGCAGCATCATCGCTTCAACTTTATTCATAACTTTTCCCCCTTATCCATACAGAAAAGGCCGAGACACAAGCACTTGCTTGCATTCCGGCCTGTCGTGTCACAGCATCTTATTCGAGAACCATTCCGAAAGATACGGTGTATCTTGAATGATGAACGTCGCAAGCGACGAGTTGTCGACGGCGTTTTGCACACCGGCCATCGGGACGAACGCGATCACCCAAAGGATGAAGAACGTGATGACGTACGACTCGAAGAATCCGAGGACGGCACCGATAATCCCTTTCAATTGACGCAAGATCGGCAAGTCCGTCAAGAAGTCGAGCATCGACAAGATGAGATGCAAGACGAGTTTCGTGATGACGAACAAGACGACGAACCAGAAGACGTTATAAAACGTCATCTCGATCCCTGAGAGCGAGTTCAAGTCGAGCACACCGCCTGGGAGCGTCCCGTCAAGTTGCGACGGATATGGGATCCATAGTTTGAACGCTTCGGCGAGGTCCCGGTAATAGGCGTTGGCGACGATAAAACTGATGATGAGCGCGACCCAATGGCCGAGCTGTAGAATCGCCCCACGGCGGAAACCGTTGACGATTCCGATAAACAAGAAAAACAGTATAAGTAGAGTAACCATATAGTAATTTATTCTCCCGTATTTCGTTTAGATTTGACGTGATCGCTCGCGATTTGAATGGCCGCGAGAACCGCCGCCTGACGAGCGTCTAAATGAGGGGACTGTTCACGAATCTCACGGATCTTACTATCGACGAGAAAGCCCACTTCCCTCACATGATCGGCTGGCTCCTCGCTCACAATCGTATAATCTTGACCCGCGATGTGGATCGTTGTTCGTTGTACCTGCACGCGTCACCCCTCCTTTACGTCTATTCAAAATTAATCATAACATCGATTGTATATTAGGAAAAGAAGAAGCCCCTTCCTTTTATGCGACAACAATTTATGTTACCCTATTTCAAAGTTGTCAAACGTCAATCTTCGTTGAAAATGAAAAGATAGGTTGGCAATCGCGCTGGAAATGTGCGAAAATAGCAACAATTCAAACATTTAGAAAGGATGATTTATTTGAAATTACGAATTGGCCTTCTAGGTCGCATCATCATCGCTATCGCGTTTGGTATTTTAATCGGTAGCCTCGTACCAGAAAGCCAGAGCTGGATTGTACGGACGTTCGTCACGTTCAACACGATTTTCGGACAGTTCTTAGGCTTCGCTATCCCACTCATCATTCTCGCCTTTATCATCCCGGGCATCGGGGAGCTCGGAAAAGGTGCCGGCAAACTTGTCGGCTTGACGGCCGTCATCGCTTACTTGTCGACAATCGTCGCCGGTACGCTCGCTTACTTTGCGACGAGCAACTTGTTCCCGCAAATCTTGGCTCGCGATACGGCGTCAGCTGAAAACCCAGAAGAAGCACTACTTAGCGGATTCTTGAACTTCGAGATTCCACCCGTGTTCGGTGTCATGACCGCGCTCGTTCTCGCTTTCGTGATCGGAATCGGGATTGCCGCGATTGAAAGCAAGCGCTCACTCGACCTTGCCATGGATTTCCGCGATATCATTGAACTTGTCATCAGCAAAGTCATCATTCCACTCTTACCGATTCACATCGCCGGAATTTTCATGAACATGACTTACGCCGGTCAAGTCGCCGAGATCCTCTCGGTGTTCTCGCTCGTCTTCGTCACGATCATCGTCCTTCATGCGACGATGCTCATGATTCAATACTCGATCGCAGGCGGCCTCAACAAAGAGAACCCGCTCAAGTTGCTCAGAACGATGATGCCGGCTTACTTCACAGCCATCGGGACGCAATCATCGGCAGCAACGATCCCGGTCACGCTTCGCCAAGCGAAAGCGAACAACGTCGACGAAGGCGTCGCCAACTTCGTCGTTCCACTCTGTGCGACGATCCACTTGTCTGGTTCGACGATCACGCTCACATCGGTCGGTGTCGCGCTCATGTACTTGAACGGCATGCCGATGTCATACGCGATCGTACTCCCGTTCATCCTCGCCCTAGGCGTCACGATGATCGCGGCACCAGGTGTCCCTGGTGGAGCCGTCATGGCCTCACTCGGACTGTTCGGCTCGATCCTCGGCTTCGACGCGACGATGCAAAGCTTGGTCATCGCGCTCTACTTGGCGCAAGATAGCTTCGGTACAGCGACGAACGTCACAGGTGACGGTGCCATCGCGAAAATCGTCCACTACTTCAAACGTCATACGAAACTTCTCGACGATCCAAAAGCACGCGAAGAAATCGCATAACGTGCTCAACGGGCAAGCCTAACGGTTTGCCCGTTTTTCATACATACAAGGGGGAAAACGGAATGGAATTCAAGGTTTGGACCAATCCCGATGCGTTCGCAGAGCGCGTCTTGCCGGAATTGATGAAGCGAGAAGCTGAGCACAGTCTGATGATTGGTATCCTCGGTAACATCCAGCGCGGCGTCTACCCTACATATCACCAGCTGACGGTCGAGGACGACGGGCAGCTGCTCGCCATCATGCAAGTCACGCCCCCGCATCCGCTCAACTACATCATCGTGGACGCTTCACATGCGCGAGACGTTCACTTAACGGCCATTCCGGCATTATTGGAACGGGACATCCCGTTCACCGAAATCGTGTCGGAACGAGTCCACGCCGAGTCGTTCGCTGCCCTCTGGCGCGAACATACAGGACGAAACGTCTCGCCATTCATGGCTCAAGGGTTGTACCGTCTCGAGCGCGTGAACGAGATCAAGATGGCCGAAGGGACGATGCGCCATGCGACGACAGACGATCAAGCACTGTTAGAGGACTGGTATCGCGCCTTCGAACGAGATTCGGGACTTGACCCGTCCGAGACGGAGAAAGTCGTCCGTACCGTCACTATGATGATCGAGAACGACGACGCCGTCATTTGGGAAGTCGACGGCACGCCCGTCTCATGCGCCAAACGCTCAAGGCCGACCGAGAACGGCGTCACCGTCTCGTTCGTCTACACCGTTCCCGAGCGGCGTGGGAACGGCTACGCCCGCTCCATCGTCGCCGAGCTCAGCCGTGAGCTATTGAAGACGAAACGCTTTTGTACGCTCTACACCGATTTGACCAATCCGACATCGAACAAGATCTATCAAGAAGTCGGCTATGAACCGATCATGGAGTCTTCATGGATCCGACTCGCTAGATGAATCGCCCCGACTCCCCTATACTAATAGGTGGAGGCGATTTTTTATGAGGCATTGGTGGAATCAAATCCCGAAACGGGTCCGTCTCGTCGTAGCGACCGTGCTCATCGGCTCGGTCGTCGCTTATATGATGATCGTCGGCGGCATGAGCGTCCTTGACGACCCGAACTGGGACACGCTCTGGTTGAGCGTCCTCGGCGCCGCCTTGTTGACGTTCATCAGTTACCGGGCAACAAAAAAGTGATCGACGCGTTCGTCGATCACTTTGTCTGTTATTAGAAGAATGAAGCTGGGTTGACCGTGTTGCCCGCGCTCGAAGACGAGTACGAGTAACCGCCACGGTGGATCTCGAAGTGAAGGTGTGACCCTGTCGAGTTACCTGTGCTACCCATGCCACCGATATGTTGGCCTTGTGAGACACGTTGTCCGGCCGAGACCGACACTGAGCTCAAGTGAGCGTATACTGTCGTCCACACTTGTCCGTTAATGACGTGTGTGATGATGACGTGGTTCCCGTAAGCTCCGCCCCATCCTGCAGTCGTGACCGTACCCGTTTGTGCCGCACGAATCGGCGTGCCTACTGGTGCAGCCAAGTCAATACCGTTATGGAACGTATAACCGTTCACTCCGCTCGCTGGTCCCCATCCTTGTGTGAGACGGCCGCCAGACGGACGTTGGAACATACCACCGCTCGCTGGAGCAGACGCTGCTGGCGTCGCTGCCGCTGCGCTCGATGAAGAAGACGCGGTTGCGTTCGAAGCTTGCTTTTTCTTCGCTGCTGCCGCAGCCGCTGCCGCTTCAGCTTCTGCTTTGCGCTTCGCTTCTTCGGCCGCACGACGTTGCGCTTCAATCTCAGCCTTGATTGACGCTTCTTGGGCTTGGAGTGTCGACTCCATTTCCTTCAAGCTCATCAACTTCGATTCGAATTTGATTTTCTCAGCGTTCAATTTTTTAACTTTCGCTGCGCGCTCTTTCATTTTCTTGTCGAGTGCCGCTTTGCGTTCTTCAAGCTGCTCTTTTTGTGTGACGAGGGCATCGCGCTCTGATTTGAGCTCCGCCTGTGCAGCTGCGAGCTTCTCTTTCGTCGCTTGATACTCTTCGAAGATTTGCTTGTCGTTCTCTTGGATCGTACCGGCCGTGATCATCCGTGTGATCAAGTCGCCGAAGTCTTTCGAACCGAAGATGAACTCCGCCCAGTTGATCGACGTGCCGCCGTTCTTTTGCATCGTCGCCATGCGCTCTTTCATGAGTTCTTCTTGAGCTTTCATTTTCGCTTCGTACTTTTTGATTTGAGCCTCAAGCTCTTTAATCTTTTCTTGTGTCGCACGAATCTCAGCTTTCTTTTGAGCCACGTCGTTGATGACCTCTTGGAGTTGAGCGTCTAACTTGTTGATCTCTTGCTGCTCTTTGCTGATTGCTCGCTCACGCGATTGAATCGATGAGTTCGCCTTTGACTGTTCAGAACTATTCTGTTGTTGCTGCTGCTGGACTTTCTTTTGCTTGTCTGTGAGTGACGCCGCAAAACCAGGAGTCGTGCCGCTGATAAGAAGAGTCCCTAGAGTGACGGTTGCCGCAAGTTTCTTCAAGTTGATCAATGTGCTTCCCTCCGCTGAGTCGTGTGAATTTCTATATATAATAGATCAATGTTTGTCGATTCATGACGAGAACCATTCTCGCCCTGTGACTCATTATAGCAATCTAAACCTAAAGTTATTTTACACTTATATTTCATTCGCATTACATTGACCTGATTTAGGTTTTATCGTTAAAAAAACGTGGGTATATAAGGGGATTTTCTCGATTTCTTGTCATAAAGAAGATTTATAAAAAAAGAAAAACGCTTCGTGGAAGCGCTTTTCACATAACAACCTATCACATTTTTGTTTCACCTAGTCGCGATATATCCTGCCCGACTCCGTCTTTTCCCTTTTCGTTTCACCAAATAGATGCCTCCGACGAGCAATACCCCGCACAACGCACCGACGCTATCCAAGACGACATCTTGGATGAGCGGTGTCCGTTCCGGCGTCAAACTTTGGTGGAACTCATCGTAGACAGCGACCGTATTGGCAAGCGTCCAAGCGAACAGGAGTATGAGTCCGGCATGGAGACGGACGCGAGACACTGCTTTGACAAAGAGCGCCCCAAGGATGAAGAAAATCGTGAAGTGCGCCGCTTTTCGGATGAGGAACTCGATCAAGCCGACCGTTCCTTTCGCTTCGAGCGAGACCGGGCTACCCGCATAATCGAAGTCGACGCTTTCGAGCGCCGGCTCGGCCCAGCCCCAGTCGAACCGTTCGAGCGGCGAGACGATGCTTTGATCCGAATAAGGCGTCGAGCTCGAGAAGAACAAGCCGACGAGAATGATGGTGATCCAAATAAATTCATTTTTCAATATGTACATAACACCGTTCCTTTCTTCAAGACTTTCATTATAAGAGTTTCTCCACATTTCATTGTAACAGCGACATCATCGTTTCGTGACAAATTGATTGCGGACAACCGATTCAAAGTCGAATCCATAAAACGGAATTGATATAATGAAAGAAAAGGGGGAATCAACATGATCTATCATTACGAAGCCGCCGATATGAGCGGCAAGCTCCAACCGTTGTCGAATTACGAGGGGGATGTACTGTTGATCGTCAACACGGCGAGCAAATGCGGGTTCACGCCGCAACTCGATGGCCTTGAAAAATTGTATGCGCAATACAAAGACAAGGGACTCCAAATTCTCGGCTTTCCGTGCAACCAGTTCGGCAACCAAGACCCAGGGACGAACGAAGAGATCAATGAGTTTTGCCAACTGAACTACGGCGTGACGTTCCCGATGTTCGCTAAAGTCGACGTCAACGGCAAAGACGCCCACCCGCTCTTCCAATACTTAGCGAAAGAAGCGCCGGGACTGCTCGGCTCGAAAGCGATCAAATGGAACTTCACGAAGTTCCTCGTCGACCGGCAAGGGAACGTCATCGAGCGCTTCTCGCCGCAGACGACGCCTGATGAAATCGAAAAAGCCGTCAAAAAATTGATTTAAATGAAACCAGTCCCATCCTCCGACCGTAACGTACAGAAAGGGGGATGGGATTCATGTTTCATACGTATACACGTCGACGTAACGTCGTCCGCACCATCGCATTTCTCACGATTTTGTTTCTCGGCCTCGAGCTCGCCTTCCAAGAGGCGGACCAAACGATGGGCTACGCGGAAACGAACCCGAACTGGCTGCCTGAGGCGTGGACATCAAACCCATTGCTCGTCCTTTACCTCGGTGTCCTGACAATCCTATTCGTCGACCTCATCGTGTCGAGCGGCGTCTATTTAAAGCACAGCTCGTCCGCATACGTCCGTCGCTTCATCGCTTTGCAACTGTTCGGCGCGCTCGTCGCCACGGCCGCCTACTTGACGGCCGTCTACGTCGAACCACGCTGGCCGTTCACGTTTCTCGTCTCGTTCGGTGTCATGATGTCGTTCGGGTTATCAGATAAGTATTTAAAGCCGCTCCAACCAGAAAAACAGGAAGGTCTGCCGAACGAACGGTGACCTTCCTGTTTTTTAGCGTGGCGTAATGAAGTTGATCGTATAGAACGGGCTATTGTCGTCATTGTAGACGAGCCCGACCGAGGCGTGGCTGAAATCGGGCTTCAAGATGTTCTCGCGGTGGCCGAGCGAGTTCATGAGCCCCCAATGGGCGTGAAAGACGCTCATCTGACCCATTGCCAAGTTCTCCCCGGCGAACGAATACGTAAGGCCGTACTCGTTCATCCGCTCGAACGGGTCCCGTCCTTCCGGATCGGTATGGCTGAAGAAATTGTTCTCCGCCATGTTCTCACTGTGGGCGCGGACGACCGGGAGCAGCGGTTCATAGTCGGCGAGCGCTGACAAACCGAACTTCTGACGGTCCCAGTTCATGAGCAGGCGCATGAGCGTCTCGTTGGCGACCGTTCCTTCTGCCGAGACGTCCCCGTAGTAACCGTCGCTCGACTCCTCGACACGACGGTCGACGGCGAGGACGGCTTTCAACTTGTCGCCATCGTGTTCGTCAAAGAAGAACGTCACGTAGCTGCCGTTGATCGCATACACCGAGAACGACGGGTCGTCCGGGATCAAGTAGCGGCGCATCCCTTTGTCGTACGAGCGCACCGGGTCGAAGCCGATCCGTTCGACGTCCTGGCGGGTCGTCTCATCGAGGATGAGCCCTTCATACGTGGTACCCGTCTCGAACTGATAAAACCCTTTCTTCGCACCGTCGGCGTCAATCAACTCGAGTGCGCGGTCACCGTTTCGTTCGAGCAAATACCAGTCGTTCCCGGCGTATTGGCTAGCGAAACGGGGCGCGTCGGTGGCGACGTCTTCCGTCTCACCTGCTTCTTCTACGGCATCCGACTTCACTTGGACGCTCGTCGGCGCCGACACGTTCGGCACCTCGTACTTCCAAGCGGCATAGACACCGATCGCCATCAATAAGATGATGAGTTTACGGAACATGTTGACTCCTTTCGTGGAAAACCTTACCCTTGTTGCTCACCGAATGCTTTCAAGCGCGATTTGATATCGATGAGCACCTTCATATAGTCGACGTATGTCGCTTCATCTATGTTCAGCATACCACTCACTTTGAGCGGCACCTCTTCCGCCTGCTCACGCAACGTGCGGCCAGACTCGGTCAACGTCAAGAGGACACGGCGCTCATCGTCGGTCGCCCGTACTTTCTCGACATAATCGATTTGCATCAACCGTTTGACGAGCGGCGACAACGTTCCCGAGTCGAGTGTGAGCCGTTCACCGAGCTGTTTCATGTCGATGCCGTCCTCTTCCCATAACACGAGCATGACCAAGTATTGGCTGTACGTCAGGTTCAATGGGGAGAGGATTGGCCGGTACAAGCGAGTGAGCTCTTTCGATGCGGTGTAGAGTTGAAAACAGATTTGATGCTCTAATGTTAACGAACTTTTCATATTATTTCCTCCGGCTGTAGTCTTAGACCAAGCATATCATTTGCACATTCATTTGACTGCCTTATAATTAAATTGTGCACAATACAATTGTTAAAAATGAAACGGAGGAAATGAATCATGAAACCATTATTCACAGCTTCTGCAACAGCCACTGGTGGCCGCGAAGGTCGCGTCACATCAACGGACGGTGTCATCGACTTGAACGTCGCGATGCCAGGCTCGAAACAAGCGGACGAGTCGACGAACCCGGAGCAACTGTTCGCAGCCGGCTACGCGGCTTGCTTCGGTAGCGCCTTGAACCTCGTCATCGGCAAAGAACGTGTCAAGACGGACGGGACGAGCGTCACAGGCCACGTCACGCTCAACCAGAACGACGAAGGTTTCTTCATCTCTGTTGAACTTGAAGTCGAGATCAAAGGTGTCGACCAAGAGACAGCTGACCGCCTCGTCGAAGCGGCACACCAAGTGTGTCCGTATTCGAAAGCGACGCGCGGCAACGTCGACGTCACTCTTACAGCGAAAGCAGCTTGACCTCCCCCCGCTCCTTGCGAGCGGGGTTTTTTCACGAAACAATGTTCGCCGAATGCCTGACGATTCTTTGCTTCCCGCCCCGACTCCGAGTAGAATAAAAGAACCGAAGAGACGAGGAGGGACGATATGTTCGAACAAAAACGTAAATACATCATACTCATCATCGTCGCCTCATTTTTAGCCGCCGCCTTTTATAACGGACTCGTCGTCCGCACGTACGACGTGTCGACGGACAAACTTGAAGCCGGGCAGTCGCTCCGTATCGTCCTCCTCTCTGACTTGCACGGGTATTCGTACGGGAAGGAACAGAGCGCTTTGATCGACAAGGTGAAAGAGCAAGAACCCGACCTCATCGCGCTGCCGGGTGACATGCTCGACCGTAATCGGCCACCGGATGCCGCCTTCGATCTCATCAAAGGGCTTGAAGGATACGTCCCGATTTACTTCGTGACCGGCAACCATGAGATCGACGAATCGGACGACTACGTTCGGCATGACGTTAAAAACGTGTTCCGCTCTCACGGGGTCATCGTCCTCGAGAACGAGGCGGAAACCGTGACGATCAACGGAATCGATCTCATCATCGGAGGCGCGGAAGACCCACTCCGGACGTACGCCGAAGACCTTTATGGGAGCTGGGAGCAAGATGTGTTGACGGCGCTCGCCGACGTCGACACGGACGAGACGTTCAGCTTGTTGCTGTCTCACCGGGCCGAACAAGTCGAAATATACGCCGCACTCCCGTTCGATCTCGTCTTGTCCGGCCATGCCCACGGGGGACAAGTCCGTATTCCTTATCTTATGAACGGTCTGTACGCCCCAGATCAAGGGTTCTTCCCAAAATATGCTGGCGGGCTGTATGAACACGAGACGTTCGACCACGTCATCGGCCGCGGTTTCAACTATAGGATTAGCGTGCCACGCATCTTCAATCCACCCGAGATCGTCGTCATCGACGTGATCGGCACCGGGACTCCTCCGTGAGTCCTTTTTCCTATTTCCTCCATTTTTTAGATTCAGAAAGAATGGAAGCGGGTACAGTACACGTGTTGTGATTGACCCGTTTTTTGAAAAAGGAGGAATGAATGTATGCGCGCAGTGACGTACCAAGGTGCAAAGAACATCGAAGTGAAGGACGTGAAAGACCCAGAAATCGAGAACCGAGAGGAGATTATCGTCAAAATCACCTCGACGGCCATCTGCGGCTCGGACTTGCACATCTACTTAGGCAACATGCCGACCCGGCACGGTTACGTCATCGGCCATGAGCCGATGGGCATCGTCGAAGAAGTCGGTCCCGACGTGACGAAAGTGAAAAAGGGCGACCGTGTCGTCTTACCGTTCAACGTCTCGTGCGGGCATTGTTTCTACTGCGAGAACGAGATGGAGAGCCAATGCGACAACTCGAACCACGCTCCGCATACGGACGCGGGCGGCTACTTCGGTTTCACGGAGCAGTTCGGTAACCATCCGGGCGGCCAAGCCGAATATTTGAAAGTCCCGTACGGTAACTTCATGCCGCTCGTCATTCCCGAATCGTGTGAGCTCGAGGACGAGGCGTTGCTCTTCTTGTCCGACGTCATCCCGACCGCTTGGTGGAGCTTGGAAAGTTCCGGCATGAAGGCAGGCGACACAGTCGTCGTCCTCGGTTCTGGACCGGTCGGGCTCATGACGCAGAAGCTCGCCTGGGTCCGGGGCGCTAAGCGCGTCATCGCCGTCGATCCTGAGCTGTATCGCTTGAATCGGGCGAAACTGTCGAACAACGTCGAGACGGTGCTCATGAAAGACCCGATCGACACCGGGAAATATATTTATGAGATCACAAACGGTGGGGCCGACGTCGTCATCGACTGTGTCGGCTTCGACGGCAAAATGTCGCCGATCGAGAAAGTGGAACAGAAATTGATGGTCCAAGGCGGGACGCTCAGCGCCATCAAAGTCGCCAAAGAAGCGGTCCGGAAGTTCGGGACGGTTCAGCTGACCGGGATATACGCGATGAACTATAATCAATTCCCGCTCGGTGACTTTTTCACACGTAACGTCAGCATCAAGACGGGCCAAGCGCCGGTCATCCACTATATGCCGGAGCTGTTCCAAATGATCGTCGACAAGAAGTTCGACCCGACCGACATCATCACGCACCGGATGCCGCTCGATCAGGCGGCGGACGCGTATAAAATCTTTAACGACCATCTCGACGACTGCGTCAAAGTCGTCTTGAAGCCATAACGAAAGCGGTCCCCGAGACAAACCTCAGGGACCGCTTGTTGTTTACCAAATCGTCCGTTCCTCACAGCACTGGGATGCCCGTTCGATTTGGACGGTCGAACGTTTGAACGTGCCGAACCGCTTCATACGGTCCGTCACCTCGTGCAATACTTCCTGGTCATCAGTCGCCTCGCCGATCAAAACGTGACACGTCACGGCGAATTCGTTCGAGGTGATCGACCAGACGTGCAAGTCATGGACCTCTTTGACGCCGGCGACGGTCATCAAGTCTTGTTGCATCGCGACGACGTCGACTTCCGCCGGCGCCCCTTCCATCAATATATGGACGGCGTCACGCGTGACCCGATAGCCGCTGATCAAGATGAGGACGGCGACGAACACGCTCGCAATCGAGTCGGCGAGCGTCCAACCGAACAACAGGATGAGGAGCGCCGCCGTGATGGCCCCGACCGAACCGAGCAAATCGCCGAACACGTGCAAGAGCGCACTCCGCACGTTCAAGTTGTCCCGCTCGCCCCGCATCAAGATCCACGCCGCGAGCACATTGACGAGCAAACCGATGACGGCGATCGCGAGCATACCTTCACTCATGATCTCAGGTGGTGCGAACAGGCGTTTATACGCCTCGATGATGATATAGATGGAGATGACGAGCAACGTCAACCCGTTCACGAACGCCGCTAATATCTCGAAGCGCCGATAACCGAACGTCCGATCCGGCGTCGCCCGTCTCGCCCCGAAGCGGACGGCGAGGAAACTGAGGCCGAGCGCCGCGGCATCGCCGAGCATGTGTCCGGCGTCCGAGAGCAAAGCGAGACTGTTCGTCCACAACCCGCCGATGACTTCGACGACCATGAACGTCGCGATCAACACGAACGCCCAGAACAGCGCCCGTTGATTCGTCGTATGGTGGTGATGGTCGTGTCCGTGATGCTCATGTCCCGACATATGACTCCCTCCCTTTCCTTCATTATATTCCTCTCACCTCAAACATTCAAACGTTCATTTGATTGTTAGCGCGAAAAACGACGCTGACAGGAATCCCCATCAACGTCGCATCGTTACTTTTGTTCAAGGCGGACCCGCATGATGCCGCTGTAAGGGAACAGCTTCAATTGCACCGTCTCCCCTTCATACCAGCTGCCGGAAGGCTGTTCGCTCGACGCTGTCGCGTCTGGTGTCGCTACAGTCTGACGGTCCCAGTCGATCGCCTTCACTCGCCCATCGCGCATCATGAGGAAGTAGCCGTCGTAGAAGTGGTACTCGTTCACTTGGTCACGCTGCACCGCTTTTGGTGCGCCGAGCGTCGTCCGGATAGACTCGCGATCTTTACCGAGCAAGTCGAGCGCCGATTCGGATGCTGTCGGCAACACTTGTTGCCACGCCGATTTGATGTCCTCGTCCGATTGTGACGTCGTCGCGGTCGTCACCCGGTCTTCGGTCACCCACCCTGTCATCCGTTCATTCAGCTGCAGCTTGACGAAGCCGCTTACCGTCTCGAGCCGCTCATAGCGGTCGCCAAGGTCGGCTTCATAGACGACGGTCACCCGGTCGTCCGCGTACACTTTCGTATACGGGGCCTCGATATAGACGACGTCTTCTGTTTCTTCCTCGACCGCCGGCTCGTCTTCAGACTCCGCGCCGACCATCTCGGTAGCGATGTCGTCTGACTGCGGTAACGCCGTCTCCTTCTTCTTCGAATCCATGAGTGCCGCCAACGCGATCACCCCGACCAAAGATGCGATCAATACGAACGCCGTCAACGATCTAAATAACCGTTTGCGCTTCCGCGATGCGGCCCGTGATGCCCGAACTTCTTCCTTCATGATTTTCCACCCCTACTCGTTTCGTCTCATCTGTTCGGATTCGTCAAACGGTAATACGTTTCCTGCCTCGTCGAAAAATTTTTGTTCCTCGTTCGCGAGCGCCTCGATCGTGCGGAGCGCGGCGTCGACGTCGACCGGCGGACCCGTCTCCTTCGCATGGACCTTCACCGTCTCCCCGAGCTCGATGACCCGGTCGGTCAATCGATGGAACGTACGGTCGTGCGAGATGAGAATCAACCCGCCCCGGTACACCTCAAGTGCGGTCTCGATTTGCTCACGCGTCGCCACGTCCAAATAGTTGGTCGGTTCATCGAGGGCTAGCAAGTGCGCGTCCGAGAAGTAGAGGATGAGGAAGGCGATGCGACACTTCTCCCCCATGCTCGCTTCACGAATCGGCTTATACACTTCGTCGCGCCGAAACAAGAAGTGGGCGAGGAGCGTCCTCGCTTCCGTCTCCGGGATGTCACTTTCGGCGAGCAGGGCGTCGAGCAACGTCCCATCGTCCGGTAATTTGGCGAGCGTCTGCGAAAAATAGCCGATCTTCAGCCTCGGGTGCCGCGTCACGTTGCCCGATTCCGGAACGAGCTCACCGGTGATCAGTTTCAAGAGCGTCGTCTTGCCTGAACCGTTCGGTCCGACGATCGAGATGCGGTCGCCGCGGTTGATTGTGAACGAGAGCCGTTCGAACAACGGACGCCCATAGCCAAACGAGACGTCATCGAATGACAGCCACGTGCTCGCCTCGAGCGGGTCGGTCTGGAACCGGACGTGGATATGGGTCGCCTCTTTCGGCTTGTCAGGACGCGCCGTCTCGAGCTGTTCCAGTTTTCGTTCCCTCGCCTTCATTTTGACGGCAAGGTTCGCTGCCCCTTTTTGGGCACCGGGACTTCTGACGCTCGCCGTCGCTTTCGCTCTCAAATGCCAGCCCTTGTATCGATGAATCATATCGAGCAGTTCCGACTTCCGTGCCACGTAGCGATCGTGGTCGCGTGCGTCACGTCGTTGTTCTTCTCGCTTTTGAGCCGTGTACGCCGTATAATTTCCCGGGTAACGTGTGACACGCCCCTCTTCTAACTCGAGGATGACGGTGGCAATATCGTCGATGAATTGTCGGTCGTGGGAGATGGCGAGCACCGTCCCGTCGAACTCGTTGACCCATTCGGTCAACCACTCGATTGAATCGATATCGAGATGGTTCGTCGGCTCGTCAAGCAGAACGACATCGACGCGACGCATCGTCAGTCGCGCTAGCTGAACGCGCGTCTGTTCGCCCCCGCTCAGTTCGCGCAGTCGGCTCGTCTCGTGTGCTTCGAGGCCGAGTTGTTTGAGCGCTCGTCTCGCTTCGTCCTCGAGCCCGAAGACATCGGCCGCTAGCGCCTCGTCGTACACGCAAAGCACTCGTTGTGTGTCACCCGACGTGACGGCCGCATAGAGCGGATAACGTTCAAGGTCGCCTCGCATGACGTACTCGAGTGCGGTCGAGTCATTTTCCAACACCGTCTGTTCGACGACGCCGATCGTGCCTCGTACATCGACCTTCCCCGCTTCTGGCACGAGTTTCCCGACAATCAATTGGAAGAGCGTCGTCTTCCCGGACCCGTTCGTCCCGAATAACACGGCCCGTTCGTTTGGCGCCACCTCGAAGGAGACGCCGTCAAATAAGGGTTGCCGGTCGTGATCGAACCGGACTTGTTGAATGGATAACATACTTGTTTCACCTCGCTTATTGGTCCGATACGCGATGAAACAAAAAACACCATCCGCATGTAGCGATGGTGTGAAGAGATCCGGTCAAGCGGAAAAAAGGGTCACCCCCGCGGCTTGAAATTGGACACACTTCACCCGTGACTGTTCGTGCGAACAGTGATGATTCGTTTCATCGTTTGAGTGAGTGTGACTTTTTCATGGCACGCGGTACCTTCCTTTCCTAATCTACTGCCACCGTACCAAATTGAAAGCGGATTCGCAAGGTCCGGACCATAATCTCCCATCGTTTCTACGGCTTCGGGCTGATGCGGGTTCGACGTGCGAGCGGTATGATGAAACCATCTTAGATTGATGAGGTGAATGATATGAGACTTCGAAACCTGCTCGTCCCGAGCGCCGTGTTGGCGAGCGTCGGTACGTTCTTCTATACGCGATTGAAACAAAAGTTACCACGACCCGAGTTCAAACGCCCGACCATCAAGCCTGACTTGTCCTCTCTCGACGAGACGAGCGTCAGCGCCACGTGGATCGGCCATTCGACCGTGCTCATCCATTGGTACGGTCTGAAAATTTTGACCGACCCGGTATTCTCAAACCGGATCGGCGTCCACCTCGGTCCCGTCACGTTCGGGATGAAGCGGCATACCGCCCCTGCCCTGTCGATTGAAGAAATCGGGCATGTCGACGTCATCTTGCTCAGCCACGCCCACATGGACCACTTCGACCATAAAAGTTTGAAACGGCTCATCACCCGCGACACGGTCGTCATCTCGGCCCCGGGAACGAGCAAGCTGTTACGCAAATATCCGAGCCTGCAGACGCTCGAGATGCACCCGCACGACAAGTTGACGCTTGCGAACGGGCTCAACGTGCAAGCGATCCCGGTCGCCCACTGGGGCAACCGCTTCCCATGGGACAAACATATGGGGTATAACGGCTACGTCTTGAAATATAAAGGCGTCCGTATGCTGTTCGCCGGTGACACGGCCTATACCGAATCGTTCAACGGCCTCGCGAGCAAAGAGCCGATCGACCTCGCCTTCTTCCCGATCGGCGCCTATCAGCCCGACTCGTTCCAAGAAGCGCATTGCACACCGGAACAGGCGTGGACGATGTTCAAACAGAGCGGGGCGAAACGGTTCTTCCCGATGCATTGGGACACGTTCGTCTTGTCGTACGAGCCGGTCGAGGAGCCTTACGCACGACTCGTCGCCGCAGCGAAACTAGACCGTGACCAAATCGTGATCAAAGCGCACGGAGAAAGCATTCAGCTGTAGCTTTCACTTTCACTTTCGACCGAATTTCGGTAACGTTAGAAGTGATAGGGAGGGAATCAATATGGAATGGACAACACTTAACAATGATGTATCGATGCCGATGCTCGGACTCGGCGTGTACAAGGTCGAGGACGGTTCCGTGACGGTCGATACGGTGAAGGCGGCGCTTGACGCCGGATACCGATTGATCGACACGGCCGCCATCTATCAGAACGAGGAGAGCGTCGGACGCGCGATTCGGGAATCGAGCGTCCCGCGTGAAGAGATTTTCGTGACGACGAAACTTTGGAACGAGTACCACGGGTTTGACGAGGCGCTCCAGGCGTTCCAAGACAGTCTCGACCGGCTCGGCCTCGACTATGTCGACTTATTTTTGATCCATTGGCCGATGCCGCGCTTCGGCAAGTTCGTCGAGACATACAAAGCGCTCGAACAACTTTACGAAGAAGGCAAAGTACGGGCCATCGGCGTCTCGAACTTCGAGGTCAGCCACCTCGAACAGATCATCCAATCGTGCTCGATCGTGCCGGCCGTGAACCAAGTCGAGATTCACCCATACTTGTCCCAAAAAGAGTTGATTGCGTTCTGCAAACGATATGACATCCAAATCCAGGCGTGGAGCCCGCTCATGAAGGGCCGTGAGGCGCTCGTTGACCCGGTCATCACGGACATCGCGACGAAGCACGGCAAGTCACCGGCCCAAGTCATCTTGCGCTGGCACTTACAGAACGGTGTCGCCGTCATTCCGAAATCGATCACACCGAGCCGGATTCAAGAGAATATCCAAGTGTTCGACTTCACGTTGACGAAAGAGGACATGGCAGCGATCGACGGGCTGAACCGAGACGAACGGACCGGGTCCGACCCGAACGAGATGCATAAAATCCATTATTGAGAAGAGATGGAACTGTTCAAAAAACGAGCTTCCGACTTGACCGGCTTCAGCGATATCGATGACGTGTTCGAGTAGTATATTAATGACTAAAAGGCGGTGACGTATGGACCTCATGTGGATGTTGATTCTGTTCGGCTTGTTCATGCTTTCCATTTTGACCGTATTCATCAGTAGTGTGCTCAATGCGCTGTTTAGACAGCTTCATCCACTCGTCCACGTCGTCATCGTCGCCGCACTCAGTTATGTTTTCTCGAACCTCTTCTATGACCAACATACATTTTGGCCAGTGGTCTTCGTCGTCACGATCAATTACGCGGCGCCACTTCTCGTCGTAACGCTCTACAACAAGGGCGTGCGCTTTGAGCGCGAACGCCTGAAATGACGAAATGCCCCCTAGACTCCAATCGGATTCTAAGGGGCATTTTTCATTTACCTTCATCAATCAACTGTTCAGCGAGCCGTTGGAACAAATGACTCATATGGACGGCCGAGGCGATGGCGAGCGACTGTTGGATGCCGTTCGTCTCGTTCGTCCGCACGTTGGCGAGAAGCGTCTCGGCCTGCGCCTCGAACGCCTGCATGTTTTGCACTTTCTGGACTTGATACGCGTCATAGAAGTCCTCGAGCGAGAATTCCTCGTCCGACTCGTTCAACGGCCGGAGCGTCTCTTTGATGTCATTGATTGAAAGTAACCCCTTCATCTCGTAGATCAAGCTGAGCAGCATCAAGTGCTCGTTCGTATACTTCTTGTTTTTGACAGGATGGAACAGCTTGCCTTTAGCATAGTTGTTGATCATCGTCTTCGTCAAAATCGTCTCGGTCTCGTCGCGCTTCATCTTGCCGTAATGTTGCTCGAACAGTTGAATGACTTGGTCCATATATAAGTCGATCGTCGGGAGCACCTGCTTCGGCAGCGTCCCTTCCGTCTGGACGATATCGGTCGGCTTCATCTACATCACCTCTCCTTTAGTATACGAATAAACCCGGTTTGTCGAAACAAAAACCTTGTTGTTTTCATGTGTTCAGCTTATCATGTAGTTATGAATACTACATGATGTGATAAGGAGTGTTTTACATGAATTCGATTTTTCGGGAACCGATTAACGCATTGACCCATTTAGCTGGGGCCGTGCTCGCATTCGTCGCGTTGATTGCGATGACGGTGAAAGCATCGATGCTCGGGGAGCCGCTCGCTATTATGGCGGCGATTTTATTCGGCATCAGTCTCGTGTTTTTATACTTATCGTCCGGCCTTTACCACAGCATCATCGCCTCGCCGAACGTGATCGCTTTCTTCCGGAGAATCGATCATGCGATGATTTATGCGTTGATCGCCGGGACGTACGCACCGCTCACCTTGCTCGCGCTCGAAGGTCCGACGCGTTGGGTGTTGTTTGGCACGGTGCACGCCCTCGCCTTGTTCGGCATCATCTTCAAACTCGTCTGGTTCCACGCGCCGCGCTTCTTGTCGACGGCACTTTATATCGGGATGGGTTGGTTATCGGTGTTCTTCATCGGGCCGCTCCATAGCGTCATCGGCGACGCCGGCATCTTCTGGTTGATCCTCGGTGGCGTCATGTATACGATTGGCGGCCTCATCTACGGATTCAAACCAAAGTTCGTCAACTGGCGCGGTTGGGGCTTCCACGAGGTGTTCCACTTGTTCATCTTGTTCGGCAGCTTCGCCCACTTCGTCTGCGTGTTCTGGTATGTCTTTTGAGCCCTCCTCGTGAGGGCTTTTTTTGTTGAGCAGTTTCGTTTACTTCGATTTCAAGACATCCTACACTGACTGTAGGAGGGATTGAATATGAAAATTGAAGTTTGGTCAGACTACGTCTGCCCGTTCTGTTATATCGGCAAGCGCCGTTTAGAAGAAGCACTCGAACAGTTCCCGCACGCGGACAACGTCGAGGTGGAGTTCAAGAGCTTTGAGCTCGACCCGAACGCCCCGACGACGGATTCGTGCTCGATTTATGAAGTGCTCGCCAAGAAATACAGCATGCCGCTCGAGCAGGCGAAAACGACGACGGCGCAAGTCGCGGCCCAAGCTCGCACGGTCGGGCTTGATTACGATTTTGACAACATGGTCGTCACGGGCACGCTCGACTCACATCGGTTGACGCACTATGCGAAGACGGTCGGCAAAGAGAAGGCATTGTCAGAAGCGCTCCTGAAGGCGTATTTCGTCGACGCGAAACATATCGGCGACCATGACGTCCTCGTCGAGATCGCGACAAGTGTCGGACTCGATGCGGACGCCGTTAAAGACGTGCTCGCGTCAGACGTGTACACGGATGACGTGCGCGCTGAAGAGAAGCGCGCGAGCGATCTCGGTATCACTGGCGTCCCGTTCTTCGTCTTCGACAATAAATACGGCGTCTCTGGCGCGCAACCGACCGAGGCGTTCACACAAGTGCTCGAGAAGACGTGGGCCGAATCGGCACCGACGCTTCAAGTGATTTCGGGCGGTGCGACGTGCACGGACGACAACTGCGAGATTTGATATGAAACGAACAAAAGCAAAGCATTCGCCCATATTTGGACGAATGCTTTTTAGGGTTTTCTTAAAAAACCTTATGTATACGCAATGTTTTACTTGTAGATATCTCTACGATGACCGATTTCTAAAATGAGAATTGTGATTGTCTCGTCTTGAATATCTGCAATTAGACGATAATCACCAATGCGATACCGCCATTCGCCAGAGTGATTGGCAACTAACCCTTTCCCATGACGGCGCGGATCATCTGTTCCGACCAAGTTTTTCTTGATCCAGGCCATGATGATCCGCGCCTGTTGGGGATCCATCTTTTTCAATGTTTTTTGAGCATTTCGTTCGAGTGCGACTTGATAAACTTTCATTTCAAGTTTAAATCCTTCATCATGTCGTCAAATGAAATTGCCTCAGAATGCTCTTGATGAGCCTTCATCGCTTCATGATACAATTTTAAATCGAGTTCATCCTCAATTCGTTCTAAAACAGCATCGCGGACGAGAGTGGAAAGGGTAAGATTCTTCGTTTTCGCATACTCTCTAATGAGACGAGCATCCTCTTCGTCGAGTCGAACAGATATTGTACTCATATGATCGCCCTCCTTTGTAATACATTGTATTACAAAAATACATATTTGTATAGCCGAATCCTCGGCTTCTTTTTTGTAGCTTTCTGAATCGTTCTGAAGGATAATTATTATTAGCTAATAAGAATCGAGGACTTATCCATATGTGGAAAAATCGCAACGTCTGGATCATCTTGACCGGGGAGTTCGTGGCCGGTCTCGGGCTTTGGCTCGGCATCATCGGCAACTTGGAGTTCATGCAGGAGAAAGTGCCGTCTGACTTCGTCAAGGCACTCATCTTAGCCGGTGGATTGCTCGCCGGGGTCGCCATCGGGCCGCTCGCGGGTCGACTCACCGATCAAGGCTCGAAAAAGAAAATCATGCTCATCTCAAGCATCGTCCGGGCGCTCAGCGTCCTGTTCATGTTCGTCGCCATCGAGACGGGCAGCGTCCTCTGGATGGTCGTCTTCCTCGTCTTCCTACAAGGGTCGGCCGCGTTCTACTTTCCGGCGCTCCAGGCGGCCATCCCCCTCATCGTCAAAGAACGGGAACTGCTCGCCTTGAACGGCATCCATATGAACGTGTCGACGTTGTCGCGCGTCATCGGGACGGCCATCGCCGGCATTTTGCTCACGCTCATCTCGCTTCGGGACGTCTACGCGCTCTCGCTCGTCGCCTATTTGCTCCTCGCTGTGGCGACATGGTTCCTGAAGATCGACGAGACGGCCGTACCGTCCGCGAAGAAAGTCGACAAGTCGTCCGGCGGCTTCAAGGACGTCTTCCCGATCATCAAGTCGATCCCGGTCATCTTCATGACGCTCGTCATGACACTCATCCCGCTCCTCTTTATCGGCGGGTTCAACTTGCTCGTCATCAACATTAGCGAGCTGCAAGATTCGACGGCGATCAAAGGCTGGATTTATACAGCGGAAGGGATTGCCTTCATGATCGGCGCGTTCGTCATCAAACGGATCGGCGAGAAGTTCTCCGTCTTCTCGATTCTGTTCACGTTCTCGTTCTTGATCGGCGTCGCCCAGCTCATGCTCTACTTCGCTGACATTCCGGCCGTCTCGATCGCGGCGTTCGTCTTGTTCGGCTTCTCGGTCGGCTGTTTCTTCCCGACCGCGGTGACGATTTTCCAAACACGGATGCCGAAGGACTATCACGGCCGCTTCTTCTCGTTCCGGAACATGCTCGACCGGATCGTCTTCCAAGTCGTCCTGCTCGTCACGGGCTTCTTCCTCGACTTGATCGGTTTACAACTCATGGTCATCTTGTTCGGGATCAGCTCCATCCTCATGACGGGGGCGTTCCTCGTCTATACGCGGAAACATGAACTGCATATCGAGAAAGAGGAGGCCGAACGCCTCTCTTCCTAAAGACAAGCGGTGACCGAATCGGTCACCGCTTGTTCGCGTCTTCCATGTCACGCCACCACGTTTTCGTGTCGTTCCGTCCGTCGAGCGTGATGCGTTCGCCGATCACCGGCGTCAAGACGTCGTCTTTCGGTAAAAGCGTGACCATCTGTTCGGCCGGGTCGAACCAATCATGGAACGACAAGGTGAACGCGCCCCAGTGAATCGGGAGCACTTTGTCGGCCCGTACGTCATGAAACGCCTGCGCCGTCTCATGCGGCTGCATGTGCACGTCCGGCCAGCGTTCATCGTATTGGCCACACTCGAGCGCCGCGAAATCGAACGGGCCATAAGTGTCACCGATCTCTTTGAAATGCGGGCCATAGCCACCGTCCCCGCTGAAGAACAGACGATCCGTCTCGCCGATGACGACCCACGACGCCCAAAGCGTCGCATTCCGGTCCGTGAGCGAGCGTCCTGAGAAGTGACGGGCCGGTGTACAGACGAACGTCCATGACCCGAACGTATACGTGTCGCCCCAATCACGTTCGACGATGCGTTCGGCCCCGATGCCCCACCGTTTCAAGTGACTGCCGACGCCGAGTGGGACGATGAACGTCGCGACCCGGTCTTCAATCGCTTGAATCGATGCATAGTCCAAATGGTCGTAATGGTCGTGCGTGAGCAAGACGACGTCAATCTCCGGTAAGTCATCGAGTTCGAACGGCAAGTCTTCACTGAACCGTTCATTCTTCGCGAACGGGAGCGGTGACGGGCTGCGGCCGAACATCGGGTCGACGAGCATCGTCTTTCCGTCCATTTGAACGAGCAGTGCCGAATGGCCGAGCCAGTAGACGCGCGTGAAGCTCGACCCGAGTTTCTCCGTGAAATCGATCGGCACGACCGGGAGCGGCTCGCTCGGTTTCCGCCGCGAGTTCACGTTCACATAGTCTCGTGTCATCGAGATCATGTCATCTGATGAGAATCGCATCGGCGTATCGAGCAAGTTACGGAACTTGCCGTTCACCAAATGCGGCGACTCGAGCGCCTTCGGCTTACGTCCGAGCGGTTTATACTGCGTGAGCACGGTACCGGTCACGGCGGCCATGCCAATCAATGAAAACAATAGCGTCTTTTTCACGTTCATCCTCTTCCCCATATGATAATGTTTGTCTCATTATACGATGAAGTAGCGGAATGCGCATGATTCTTCCTTTACCGAACGTGTTGAATCTTCGCTTACGCCGTCTTTCGTTTATATGAATTCGCTTGGCTCCTGTTTGAGATCAAAGAGCCTATCCACAGTCCGAACCAACCACCTAAGGAATTCAACAGAAGATCATCGACATTGAATCCTCGATCTATGAAACCGAACTTTGTTAAGACAAGTTGAGTCAGTTCAATGACGACCGTTGTCAGAATGACAAGCACGAGTCCCCGTCTAGGTCGAAGTTTATAAAGTGAGGTGAGATATATTCCAAGCGGAATCAGTAACAGAAAGTTGTACGTAGTCAACTTGACCGAGTTCCAAAAGAACCACGACCCGCGCATACTGACCATGTACCAATCGTACACAAATCGGAACGGGACGAGTTGAACGCGATCAATCATCAGCGTTTGTGCCGGAAATTGAAGATAACCGATGGTGAGGTGAACGACTACAATCATATAGACGATCGAACTATGAATGAATGCGCGACGCCATAGGTTTGTAAATCGATGTTTGTACAGATCGATGAGAAAATAGATTCCCCATCCGATTATGCCGATGAGCGTGAAGACTGGTATGGCGATATACATTGTTTGTTCTCCATTCTAATTTTCAATTGGTAATAAGATGAAAAAAGTTAATTACTTTTATTACTATAATAGTTTTAAACTGGCTCATCACCATAAGGTGTGGTTGACACATAAAATCCATCGGATTTTGAATTGAACATAGAAAAAAAGCGAAAACCCCGGTATCGTAATTGTTGCTTAGACAAACCACGATTGGAGTTTTCGCTTTGTCCCAACAGTTTATCAAATTACTTCTTCCACTTCCAGCCCTTTTTCAGATCCAAATGTCGTCAGACGAAGAACCAAACGTTTTTCCGGTCATCCCGGGTCGACATGACATCCCTTGTCCGCTTTGCCAGAGAAAGACCATCCAGCATTCGAAAAAGCGGCGTCGCTTTCGACACGGTCATGCGTGGAACGTCGGTGTACTCTGGATCGAACTGGATGTCCCACGTCAAAGATGCACCTCTTGTGATTTGACGTTCGTGTATGACTACGGTCTCGGGCTCGTCCGCACTTCCACCGAGGTTTTCCGGAAAGGCATCGCAAAACGTTGCCACGGACGGACGATCTCAGATGTCGCACGCGAGTACGGCCTCCCTTATACGACGGTGGAGCGCTGGTTCTATCAGTACGCTTCAGTGGAGACGATGGAGCGTGCAACGCATGTCCTGGTCGACGAGTTCGCCACGAGAAAGGGGCACCACTATGCGACGATTGTCCTCGATGCCAAGAGTGGACAGCTTCTGTCCATTGTCCCGGGCCGGGACGTGGCAGCCATCACGGCAGCACTTCAAGACATATCCGGGGATATCCGTTCTGTCGTCAGTGATTTTGCACCGGCGATGGCGAAGGCCATCAACCATGTCTTCCCGGAGGTAGAACATGTGCTGGACCGGTTCCACCTCGTCCAGTTCTTCACGGACGCTCTTCGCCGACGGCGTCGTTTTTTGAACGAGGCAAGACGCCATCACCACGTTCGCGTGATCGATCGTTCGCTCGCGCGTCGCCCGGAAACGCTGACTGGGGAAGACCGGGAGGTCGCCCGTTCCTGTATTCAGGAAGATCCATTCATTCGGAACCTCTATCAAGGGCTCCAGCATATCCGGTATGTGCTGAAGGCGACGTGCGAGATACAGGCGCAACGGCGGCTGACGGACTGGTTGGACCGTTATCAGTTCCATCCGTGCGGGCCCTTAGCGAAGATCGCGAAAGCGATCCGGGTCCGAGAGCAAGCAATGCGCCAGACCATCGTGTCAAGGTTGTCGAACGGGAAGATGGAAGGGACGAACAACAAGATCAAGCTCATCAAACGCCGTGGTTATGGCTATCGAAACCTCGAACGATTCTTTTTAAGATTGCGCCTCGAGATCGGTCGTCAAAATAGCAACCACGAGTTATGGTGATGAGCCTTTAAACTTACAATTCAATCGGACATCCAAAAAAATCCTGATGCTCATGCATCAGGACTTCTGCAAAATCTTAATATCGTTGATAATGTCTTCATACGGCACGTCTTGGAAGCCCGGGTACGCTTTCACGATCTTCCCGTCCTGGTCGACGAGATAGAACCACGTCGCATGGTCGACTTGCGTCCCTTCTTCCGGTTTCCGGACGAGCGCTTTGAAGTTTTCTTGGGCGAACGCCTCAATCTCTTCTTGCGAGTAGCCCGTCAAGAACTGCCAGTCAGCCTCCGCCAAGTCGTAGTTCGCCATGAAATCTTTAATCTTGTCTGGCGTGTCGACGGTCGGGTCGACGCTGAACGAGACGAATTGGACGTCCTCCACCCCTTCTTCGACGAGCGCATCATTTAATTTTGACATGTTGAACGTCATCGGCGGACAGACCGTCTCACAGTTCGTGAACACGAAATCGGCCATCCATACCTTCCCTTTCAAATCGTCTAGACTGACCGTCTCTTCATTCTGATTCATATAGTCGAACGATTCGATATCCCAGTTGAGCGGGTCTTCGATCTCGTTGCCGCACGCGGCGAGTACGACGAACGCGCTCATGAGCGCCGCAAGTATTCCTTTTTTCAATCCATCCAACTCCTTAACGTTTTTTCACGGTGAGCAAGAGTAACGTGATGATTGTGAACGCCGTCAAAGCGAGGAACGGGATCGTCACGAACCCGAACCAATTGATGTATTGGACGTTGCACGGCACCCCTTGGGCACACGGCTTGATATCGGCGAAACCGGGTACTTTTTGCACTAAATAATGGTAAAGTGAAATGAGACCACCGACAATCGACAGCGGCAATACATATTTCTTCACCGAACGGTCATCTGTGAACACGGCGATGCCGAGCAGGGACACGAGCGGATACATAAAGATGCGTTGCATCCAACATAGTTCGCACGGGACGAACCCCCGGATCTCACTGAAATATAGACTGCCGAGCGTCGCCGTCAGCGAGACGAGCCAAGCTGCGTAAAGCCCATACCGATTAAAGAACGATCTCATCATAAGTCGTTCTCGATCAATCGCGTGATTGCCTCATAATCGAACGGATTATCGAGGATGACGCCATTGATCATGATCGTCGGGGTGAGCCGGACGTCGTTCTCTTTGACGAGTCCGTCATCGAGGCTCACTTCTTCAAGCACGGTCGAGTTTTCACTCAAGTCCGTTTTGAGCTGTGCGACATCGACCGACGTCGTCGCTTCGGCGATCTCGGTCAACCGCTCGACCGTCACCCACACCTCATCGTGGTGCTGGCTCGCCGGTTGCGCGTCATAGACGGCCTTGTGGAAATCCCAGAACGAATCCGGGTCCTGGACGTACACCGATTCCGAGGCGAGCGCCGCTAAAATCGATTCTTGTCCATGGAAGAGGACGTTAATGTAGCTGAAACTCGCCTTGCCCGTGTCGATATAGTCTTCTTTTAGTTTTGGATAGACCGTCTCACCCCACTGTTTACAAGACGGGCACTTGTAGTCACCGAACTCGACGACCGATACCGGGGCGTCAGCGTCTCCGATCGTCGGCTGCCCGTCCGTTGAGACGTGCTCGCCTTTTGACGCCGTCTCGGCTTGGTCTTCCGGCTGGTTCAACATGACGACGACCGCCGCGATGAGCACGACTGCGACGAGTGTCAGGAGGACCAACAATTTATTCTGTTTCACTGTCTTCACCTCTATGTATTAGTGTCGTCTCCATTATAACGAAAGCGCTATCTGTTTCCACGAAATCAACCTATCTTTTTCAAAACTTCACTTCATCTCGATGCGCTTTGGCCGATGAGAAGAATGACTGTGTCCATGTAGGAGGAATTATTAATATGAAATTTGTTACGATGCGCCTCGGCCTCATCTTGGCGCTCAGCATCGCCACGCTCGTGTTTTTACTCACCGTCACGTTGACGTATACGATCAGCCAGCGCTCAGGTGCTTCGCTCGAGGAAGAAATCGGCGAACGGTTATCGATGACGTCGCACCAGCTCGTCGACAAGCTCGACTTTTACATGTGGTCGCGCTATCAGGAAGTGCAGCTGCTTCAAGGGCTCGACGCCTTGAACGACCCTGACTCGAGCCGGGCGCTGCTCGACCAGGTTCAGACGAACATCCCCGCCTTCTCGTGGATGGGCGTGACCGACGCATCTGGAAACGTCGTCGCCTCGACGAACGGCATATTGGAAGGGGCCAACATCGGGGCCCGTCCCGTCTTTCTAGAAGCGCAAACCGAACCTTTCATCGGTGACGTCCACGAGGCGGTGTTACTTGCCGAGCTGTTGCCGAACCCGAGCGGCGAACCGCTTCAATTCGTCGATATTAGCGTACCGCTCTTCCGTGACGGCGCGTTCCAAGGTGTGTTGGCGACGCATCTCAGTTGGGAATGGGGCAAAGAAGTGCTCCGCCACTTTGACAGGACGCTCCACCATCAGTCTGGCTATACCGATTTGTTCGTCATGAGCGAGCGAGACAATCTCGTCTTGCTCGGACCGGACGAACTCGTCGGGAAGCCGCTCGGCTTAACACTTGAAGACGGTTGGCACGTCGTGACGTGGCCGGACGGGACGGACTATTTGACCGGCATCACCAAAGGGGAAGGCTATGACGATTACTCCGGGCTCGGCTGGAGCGTCGTCGTGCGGCAACCGGTCGACGTCGCCTTCGCCCCGGTCGCCTCGCTCGAACGGAACATCTTGTCGTTCGGGCTTATCGCAGCGCTCGTCACCGCCATTCTAGGATGGCTCCTCGCCTCGTTCATCACGCGTCCGCTCCAAAAGATAACGGAAACGGCCGCTCTCATGGAACAAGGAAAAGTGAAGACGTTCCCGCATCAATCCGGGATTCACGAAATCGAATCGCTCGCCTCCGCCCTTGAATCACTCGTGACATCGCTCACACAGGCCGAGACCGAACGCATCCATTTCGAGACGCTCGCCAACCGTGACGTCTTGACCGGGCTCGCCAACCGGACGGCGCTCCGGCATTATTTGAATGAAGCACAAACGGGTCAACACGAATACGTCTGTTTCTACATCGACCTGGACGGGTTCAAGGCAATCAACGATACGTACGGTCACGCTTCAGGCGACGACGTGCTCATCGAGATTGCCAGACGTTTAAACGAAACGTCGCTCGACAGCGCTTATCCAGTCCGGTTGAGCGGAGACGAGTTCTTTCTCTTGTTTGAACGGAACGGACGGAGCCACCGGGCAATCGCACGGATCGGAGACGACATCATCACGGCACTGTCACAACCGATCTCGTTCGAAAATGGAACGGCACGTGTCGGGGCGAGTATCGGGGCGGCGCTCTGGCGCTCGGACACGGTACCGCATACGGCCATCGAACGGGCCGACCAGGCGCTCTACCGTTCAAAAGCAAACGGCAAAAATCAAATCACGCTCGATGAGACGCTCATCGCATAAGAAAAGGTCCATGCCGCTTGTGAACTGCTCCCTGTCAAGTAGACAGGGCAAATAATGAAAACCAGCCTAGGCGGCTTGAGTCCTGTATTCGACAGGGCTCAAGCCGTTTAGTCGTTTCTGGAAACGATCATGGTTGTAGAACGATATGTAGGCCTCGATGGCTGATGTGAGTTCGCTGTAGGCCTGGAACTCACGCAAATAGTACATCTCGACTTTCAGGGTACCCCAAAAACCCTCAATCGGGGCGTTGTCGAGACAACGTCCGACCCGGGACATGCTGTGGGTCAGCCCCGCGTCTTCCACCATGCGTTTGAACCCTCTCGAGGTATATTGGAACCCTCGGTCGCTATGGATCATCGGACTCGCTCCTGAACGGAGCCCCGCGATGGCTGGGATCATCGTCTGGAAGACGAGCGCGTTGTTGTTGGATTTCCCGATGCGATAGGCGACGATCGAGCCGTCATAGAGGTCGATGATCGCGCTCAGATACGCCTTCTTCCCGGCGCCATATTTGAACTCGGTGACGTCGGTGCACCACTTCTCGTCCGGTCGGGACGCGCTGAATTCCCGGTTCATCAGGTTCTCGGCCACATGTTGCGGTGACGATTTCTTATGCCGCTTTCGTTTCTGGCGGATGACCGAACGGATCTCATGGATGCGCATGAGACGATAGATCCGCTTCTCATTGTATGCCGGCAGGCCATGTTGACGTCGTCTGCGGTTGATTGTCATGGTGAGCCGTCGATAGCCGTAGGTCCCGTTCACCTGGTCATAGAGGAGACGGATGTCCTCCAGTAAGCCCAAGTTCTCCTCCTCGCGTACCGAGACGGTACGCTTCAACCATTTGTAGTAGGCGGCCCGTGAGACCTGCGCGATTTCACACAGGAGCACGACCGGGAACGTGTCGGTCGTCGACATTTCCTCGATCGCCATGTAACGTAATTGTAGCCGGATTTGGCTGATCAACCTCTCCTCTCGATCTCCTCTAACTTTTTTAGGAACAGGTTCTCGGCCCGCAGGCGCTCGTTCTCCCGCTCGATCTGTTGGATGCGACGTTCGAGCTTCTCTTCGTTGGTCAGTTCCTCTTCTTGCTTCGTCCGTCCGCGCCGGTCCTCGAGCCCGTGCACGCCGTCGGCGTCATATTTTTTCGTCCAGCCGTAGACCTGGTGGTACGACACGGCGAATATCTCGGCCGTCTGTTGATAGTTCCGTCCATTGTCCAGGCAATACCTGACGATCTCCATGCGTTCCTCGAATGTGGTCTTTCTCCCTTTTGTCATAGCTCGATCCATCCCTTTTCTCGAATCTGTTAACTCGCTATGACTAGTATACTTCTTGATCCACCGATATAGAACCGAACGACTACTGATTTGATGTCTGGAGAGGACTTCCACCATGGTGACCCCATCGAGATAGTCACGTACGGCCGCTATTTTCTGTTCCTTTGTGTACAGTTTCCATGTCCTCGACTCCTTCAAGGCGTCGATTCCGCCGGTCTCGAATTTCACTTTCCACACCCGGAGGGTATGCTCAGAGACGTCATGGGCCTCCTCGATTTCCTTCCACGTATATGTTTCTTCTTCCATCATCCGTAGTGCACTCAGTTTTTGTTCGATTGAATGCCGACTTCTCGCCATAAAAAACACTCCCCAATCAGATAAACAGATTTGTTATTTCATCTGTCTACCTATTGGGGAGCATATCATTGATCGGCATGGACCTTCTTGTTTACGCTTCGAACAACAACTGTTCTGGGTCTTCAATCATATCTTTAATGTGTTTGAGGAACGTCACGGCCTCACGACCGTCGACGATCCGGTGGTCGTACGAGAGCGCCACATACATCATCGGGCGGTTCTCCATCGTCTCCGCGTCGATGGCGATCGGACGGAGTTGAATCGAGTGCATCCCGAGGATGGCGACTTGCGGCCCGTTCAAGATCGGTGTCGACAAGAGTGAGCCGAACACGCCACCGTTCGTGATCGTGAACGTGCCACCTGTGAGATCGCTAAGCCCGAGCTTGTTGTTACGGGCCTTGTCGGCGAGGTGGAGGATATCCTTCTCGATTTCGCCGAAGTTTTTACGATCTGCTTCACGGACGACCGGGACGACGAGTCCGTCTGGTGCCGAGACGGCGATGCCAATATCGTAATACTTCTTCAAGACGATCTCGTTCCCTTGAATCTCAGCGTTCAAGTACGGCATCCGCTTGAGTGCCGCAACGGCCGCTTTCGTGAAGAACGACATGAAACCGAGTTTGACGTCGTTGTCTTTGACGAACTTCTCTTGACGGCGTTTGCGGAGTGCCATCACTGCTGACATATCGATCTCATTGAACGTCGTGAGCATCGCGGCCGTCTGCTGGACTTCGACGAGACGGTTCGCGATCGTCTGGCGACGGCGTGTCATTTTGATGCGCTCTTCTTCTTTGCCGCTCGCCGCCGGTTGCGGTGGTGCAGCCGGTGCTTTCGGAGCTTCTTGTTTCAGAGCCGGTTTTGACTCGTGGCTCGTCACGTCATGGACGTTAATGCGGCCGATCGGATCGCTCGTTTGAACGGCTGAGAGATCGATCCCTTTCTCACGCGCGAGCTTACGGGCTGCCGGTGTCGCAATCGGACCTTTGCCCGGACTTGCGACGTGTTCTTCGCGGCGCTCGACTTTCTTCGCTTCCCCGACCGCCTCGACTTTCGTCTCAGCCGGAGCTGGAGCCGTCTCGGCAGGTGCTTCTGTCTTCGTCTTCGTCGCGACCGCCGTACCGCCGCCTGAACCTGAACCGAGGCGGGCGATGACTTGTCCGACTTGGACCGTGTCGCCTTCTCCGGCAAGTTGTTCTTCTAACACGCCCGCTTCATCTGCCGGCACTTCGATATTGACTTTGTCTGTCTCGAGTTCGACGATGGCTTCCCCTTTTTCGACGTGGTCGCCTGGCTGTTTGAGCCACGAGGCGACCGTTCCTTCCGTAATGGACTCTGCTAACTCCGGTACTTTGATTTCGATCACAATGAGTTCCCCCTTAACTTATTTACGATCTTTTTGGTATGTGCTCGTGCCCGCCGCACTTGAGACGACGTCACGCGATAATGCGTCATGGATGATGCGCGCTTGCTCTTGTTTGTGGGCTGTCGGATTTCCTTCGGCCGGACTTGACCGGCGGCGACGACCGATATAACGGACGTTCAAGCGGTTCGATGTGACTGCTTCGAGGCGCGGCTCGATGTACGTCCATGCCCCCATGTTTTTCGGTTCTTCTTGTACCCAGACGATTTCTTTCGCGTTCGGATAACGGCTGATGACGTCACGAATCTCACGCACCGGGAACGGATAAATCTCTTCGACACGGATGATGTGCAAGAAGTCGAGCGACTCCTCAGACTTCATCGTCGCTTCTTGGAGATCGATCGCCATCTTCCCTGAACAGAAGACGAGACGTTCGACTTTGTCCGGCGTCTCCCCGAGACCTGGTTGCTCGACGATCGGGCAGAAGCTGCCGTCTGCCAAATCTTCGACCGGCGAGGCTGCGAGCGGATGACGAAGCAGGCTCTTCGGTGTCATGATGATCATCGGACGAACTTGTTCTGTCCCGAGCATCTTCGCTTGGCGGCGTAAGATGTGGAAGTATTGAGCGGCCGTCGACAAGTTGGCGACTGTCCAGTTCTTCTCTCCGGCGAGTGTCAAATAGCGTTCCATCCTGGCACTCGAGTGCTCAGGGCCTTGTCCTTCATAGCCGTGCGGCAAGAGCATGACGAGACCAGACTTCTGTCCCCATTTGGCCCGTCCGGCCGAGATGAACTGGTCGAACATGACTTGCGCGGAGTTGGCGAAGTCACCGTACTGCGCTTCCCACAAGACGAGCGTGTCTTGGGCGAAGACGTTGTATCCGTACTCGAAACCGAGCACCGACCCTTCCGAGAGCGGGCTGTTGAACACAGAGAACGAGGCGTTCGCCGTCGACAAATGGTGGAGCGGCGAGAACTTCTTGCCGGTCTCGACGTCGTTCAACATAATGTTGCGCTGGGCGAACGTACCGCGTTCAGAGTCTTGACCGCTCAAGCGGATCGGTGTCCCGTCCGAGATGATGGACGCATAGGCGAGCGTCTCGGCATGACCCCAATCGACTTTTCCATTTTCCCCGAACGCGTCACGGCGACGATCGAGCACTTTTTGAAGTTTGTGGAACACGCCGAACCCTTCCGGCCATTCGAGAAGATCGTCGTTCAATCGTTTGAGTACATCACGGTCGACGGACGTCTCGACAGACGGGAAGCCTTTATGGACCGCTTCCGGCAAGACGATATCCGCGTCTTCTTCTTCGGCCGGTACGAGGTCTCTGGCCGACTTGAGCCGTCCCTCGATCGATTGCTCGATTTTCGCCTTGTCTTCTTTCGTCATGACGCCTTCGGATTCAAGACGGTCAGCGTAGACGTGACGGACCGATTGGTGGCCTTTGATTGCTTTGTAGAGCACCGGGTTCGTGTTCATCGGTTCGTCCATCTCATTATGGCCGTAACGGCGATAGCCGACCAAGTCGACGAGGATGTCTTTATGGAATGTGGCACGGTATTCGCTGCATAGCTTGGCGACGGCGATACAAGCTTCCGGATCATCGGCGTTGACGTGGAACACCGGGATCTCATATCCTTTGGCGATGTCACTCGCGTAACGCGTCGAGCGCGAGTCGCTCGGGTCGGTCGTGAAGCCGATCGTGTTGTTGGCGATGACGTGAACCGTTCCGGCCGTGCGATACCCTTTCAAGTTCGTCATGTTGAGTGTCTCAGCGACGATGCCTTGGCCTGGGAAGGCGGCATCCCCGTGAATCAAAATCGAGGCGGCTTTGTCGTCGTGCTGGACGGCCATCCCTTTTTCAGAGCGATCGTCTTGCGCGGCACGTGTGTATCCTTCGACGACGGCACCGACGAACTCGAGGTGACTCGGGTTGTTGGCGAGGTTCAAACGGACTTCTTTTTTCTCTTCAAGTACTTTCCGGTCGAGGCCGAGGTGATACTTGACGTCCCCTGACCAGCCGAAGTTGATGCCGATTGAGCCTTCTGACGGGATCAGCTCTTTGTTCGGCGCGTGTTGGAACTCGGCAAAAATCATCTCATACGGTTTCCCGAGCACATGCGCGAGGACGTTCAAGCGTCCCCGGTGCGCCATCCCGATGTTGATATGTTCCGACCCGCTCGAGATGAGTCTGCCGACCATCGCGTCAAGGAGCGGTACCATCGCGTCGAGCCCCTCGATCGAGAACCGCTTTTGACCGACGTACGTCTTATGAAGGAACGACTCGAACAGTTCTGTCTCGGCCAGGCGTTCAAACAATTCGATTTTCTCGTTCTTCGACAGTTTCGCTTTGAGCGCCCCTTGCTCGATGCGACGGCGAATCCATCGTTTCTCTTCCATGTCATCTAAATGACGGAGCTCGATGGCGACCGTGTCCGTGTAGACGTCAAGCAAGTGACGGACGAGCTCGAGCGCGTTCGCGCCGGCCTTCGGCACATCTTCTGTCAATAAGTGGGCCGGGATCTGTGTCAAGTCCGCTTCTTCTAACCCGTACCGATCGAACGCAAACAAGCCGTGTTCGCGCGGGTGGTCTTTGAGCGGGTAGATATCAGCCGCTTTATGGCCGAGTGCCCGAATGTCATTGACCAGCCGTGTCGCTGCCACGACTTTCTCTAAATCAAATGAAGCGGCCGGAGTTTCTGGCAATGCCGTTTCCGGTGCCCCGTGCTCGTCAAAGTAACGACGCGTCTCCGCATCGACTGATTCTGGGTCTTCCAAATATTGCTCGTACAATTCAACGATGTAGCCTAAGTTTGGACCATAAAATGATTGCAACGCTTCGTGACCGTTCGACGACTCTCCCATTGAATAAATCCCCCTATCCGTTCCTATGCGCCCTTGTGTGTGAACGCTTTCATTTTAACATTAAGCACGAAGCAGTTCATCCTTCTGATTCGCACTAGATAAAGAGCCAAATCTTGCCTCTTACTCTCCCCTCCATACTACACCTTTCCAGCTCGAAAGACCCATTCAAATTCACAATTCGTCCATACTATTTCAATAAGTTTTCCTTATCGATAAAATGTGAACCGACAGCTCCGTTTCATCCATTTCAAAAAAAGGTGAAACCTTGTTTCAGTCTGCTCCGTAATACCGTTGTAAGCAAGTTGGTAAATACTCTCAACGAAAGCTAGGTGACAGCATGTTAACCGTACAAAACGTACACAAAAAGATGGGTAAGACGAACGTATTGACGAACGTCAGTTTCGAAGTCGTGCCGGGTGAGATTTTTGGGTTCCTCGGTCCGAACGGCGCCGGGAAGACGACGACGATTCGCATCATTACCGGCCTCATGCCGGCGACACATGGCTCCGTGACCGTCGATGGGTTCGACGTCGCGACCGAGCGCCAAGAGGCACTCAGCCGTATCGGGGCAATCGTCGAGAATCCGGCTTTCTATCCGTACTTGACGGGTCGTGAAAATTTGATTCATGCGATGAATTTGATCCCTGGTCTAAAGAAAGTAGATTTGAACGCTCTCGGTGCTCTCGTCGGCCTTGAGATGAAGCTCGATATGAAAGTGAAGCAGTACTCACTCGGGATGAAACAACGGCTCGGGATCGCCCGGGCGCTCTTGCACAACCCGAAAGTACTCATCTTGGATGAACCGACGAACGGTCTCGACCCGGCCGGCATCGCCGACCTTCGCCAGTACTTGCGACACCTCGCCGACCATCGCGGCATCGCCATCTTGATTTCGAGCCATCTGCTCAGCGAGATGGAAATGATCACGGACCGTTTTGCCATCATCGACCAAGGGCAAATCAAATCCGTCCAAGGCGGCGAAGGCGAACCGAAGACCGAAAGCGTCATCCTTTGTAAAGTCGACCGGGCGCATATGTCCGAAGCGCTCGATGTGGCGGCGCTCGCGTTCGATGACGTCAAGATCATCCAACAGTCGGCCGAGACGTTCATCGTTCCACGTCCGGAAGCCGACATCCCCCATTTGTTGAAACATCTCATCGACCGAGGGATCGGGGTTTATCAAATCGGGATGAAGCACGAGACGCTCGAAGAACAGTTCTTGAAATTGACGAAGAAAGAAGGAGGCACGAACAATGCGTTCATTACTAGCCAATGAGTTCATGAAGTGGAGACGGACGATCAAACCGCTCGTCGCACTCGGAATGTACACCGGGATCATCGTCTTGACGTATTTCATCGTCCGAAGCGGAAATGAGCCAGGGGATGCCGCCACGTTCGTCAACTATGCGACGATGGCCGCCATGACGTTCCTCGGCATCTTCACAATCGTCTTCACGGCCGAGATGATCGGGAACGAGTTAAAGTTCGACACGTTGAAGCATTTGCTCATGAGCCCTTACTCACGCGACCGCATCCTATTATCCAAACTCGTGGCCGCCCTTCTGATCATGCTCGTCCAATTCGTGTTTATCATCGCCGTTTCGTACGGCTTCGCCCTCACGCTGGACGGGAACTTGACGTTCGAGCAGTTCCGTAACATCTTACTGAGCATATCGAGCGGCGTGTTCGTCATCTTCTTGACGCTCATGTTCTCGGTCGTCTTCAAGTCGGTCGGCGTCGTCATCGGGTTTACCGTGCTCGCGAACTTCCTGTCGACGATGATCGGTGGGCTCCTCATCACGTGGAAGCCGGCCATCGCCAAATGGATCGTCTTCCTGCACACGGACTTGTCCGTCTATTACCAAAGTCCCGGCTTCATGGAGACGATGGACGTGACGATTTGGTTCTCGGCGCTGTACGTGTTGATTCATATCATCGCGTTTTATATCGTCACGGCGTTCATGTTCCGCAGTAAAACGTTCGCCGAATAACGGTTAAACGGTCGGATGAAGTGGTACTTCCTATTAGAGATTAGTTTCTAACGAGGAGGAACCTGTATGTCAAAAACCGCTTTACTCATCATCGACATGTTCAACGACTTCGATTTTGTCGGCGGGGACGACCTATTGCGTAACACGGAACCGATCGTCGAGCCGATTTTGAAGCTGAAGCGCCACTTTAAAGACGCGGACTTGCCGGTCATCTACTGTAACGATAACTTTGGCCAGTGGAAAGACAGCACTGAGGACATCGTCCGTCACGTCGAGGCGTCGAAAGGGCGGGACATCGCCAAACGTATCGAGCCGGAAGACAAAGAGTACTTTATCATCAAGCCCCGCCATTCAGCATTTTACGGGACGCAGCTCGACATCTTGCTTCGACAACTCGATGTCGAAAAGATCGTGATGACCGGTGTCGCCTCGGACATCTGCATCTTGTTCTCGGCGAACGACGGCTATATGCGCGAATATGAGCTTCATGTCCCGCGCGACTGTGTCGCCGCAGAGACAGATAAACGGAACGATAGCGCCCTCACCGTCATCTACGAGGCGCTCGGCATTCCGATCGATGACGCGAAAACGTACATCCACGACCAAAAATCGTGACAAAAGCCTCTGTCTGTTGGACACATAATCCCAACATTTCAGAGGCTTTTTTGTTTGTTTTTCAGCTATGCTGAATATATGAAGAAACAATGAAGGATGTGACAACATGTACCTCACGATTGGATTATCGCTACTCGTCTGCTTGATCGCCCTCATCTTCACGATCATGGTCGGCCTCGGCAAAGACAAATCCGAGTATAGCCAAAGGAAGAGTTGGTCAATGGTTTCCTGGATTTATATCATCTTATTGCCGCTCTCGTTTATCGGGCTCGGGCTCCTCTACTATTTCATCACCCGTTGACACGTTCATCGGGATTTTTTTATTTGACCGCGACCGCGATCCCAAACGGGTAATGACGGCCTGTCCGCTTCGGTTCAACGAGCACCCCTCGTTGATAGTAGTATTCGACTGACGTGAAGCGTTCGAACAGCGCTTCAAATTCCGTTTCCGTGAACTGATGCGCGTGAAACGGTTCATTCGTCGGCTGCCCAATCCCTTGTCCGAACGGTGTCGACAAGACGAGTGTCCCTCCCGGCTTTAACAACGCCCACACGTTTTCCATAAACCTCTCAAAATCCGCGACGTGTTCAATCGTCTCAAAGCTGACGATACAGTCGAATTGACCGAGCTGTTCAGGGAGCGTCCGGTCGAGTACGTCCCCGACGACGTAGGTGACGTTCGGATGATGATAGCGACCTTTCGCATAGTGAATCGAGGTCTCGGATACGTCGACGCCGACGACTTCTTTCACGGCCCCTTTTAAGTTTTTCGCGATCAGTTGTCCGCCGTAGCCGCTCCCTGTCGCGAAGTCGAGCACGCGCCCGTTCAAATACAATAATGAAAACTGATAACGGGCGATATGTTCGAGCAACATCCCGTTCATCGGGCTCATTTGATCGGGAATGACCCGTTCTCCCGTATACTCCATTCGCTTCACTCTCTCCTGTTATGACTCCTGTCATCTTACCACGTTCATTCGCGTACTGATTCAAGACAACAAAAAAAGAGAGATGGCACTCTCTCTTTTTCATCATTCATTCTGTTCTTTAAAGCGAAGCAAGTCCGAGTAAATGATCGCGTCGTTCATCTCGAGCACTTTGTTTGCTTCTTCTTCGAGCGGTGTGCACACATCACGGTCGGCGGCGACTTCACCCGTCTCCGCTTCGTAACAGATCGACTGCGTGAAGACATGGTCTTTCGTCACAATCGTCCCGTCACGGAAGATGGCGCGGTCGTTCCGCTCCGGCGCGAACAAATCGTTCCCGAACCCGATTTGGTCCGACGTGTCGATTCCGAGCAAATGCTGAATCGTCGGGTTCATGTCGATTTGGCTGCCGACGCCGTCATGGACGACACCTTCTTCTTGTCCCGGTAAGTGAATCGCGAATGGGACTTGTTGGAGCTTCGCGACGTCATAAGGGGTGATCTCATCTTTCCCAAGCAAGTCGGCCATCGCGGCGTTATGGTTCGTCGAGATGCCGTTATGGTCGCCGTAGACGATGAAGATCGTGTCTTCCCACATGCCGTTCGCCTTCAACTCGTCGATGAACAGTCCGAGCGCGTAGTCCTGATAGGCGAGCGCTTGCGGGAAGTTGTTGAGCGTCGTCGAGTTCGTCTCGAACTTCGGCACGAGCTCATGCTCCTCACTCGGCATCGTGAACGGGAAGTGGTTCGTCAGCGTGATGAGTTTCGCAAAGAACGGCTCCGGTAACTCTTCAATCATCGGCACCGACTGTAAGAAGAACTCATCGTCGAGCAGTCCCCATTCCGTCATGTCGGCCGGGTCCCCGAGGTCGTAACTGTCTTGGTCATAAAACTCGTCGATCCCGATGTTGGCGTACATCTGGTCGCGGTTCCAGAACGATTTGTTGTTCGCATGGAACACGGCCGAGTGATAGCCGTCTTGCTTGAGACGTTCCGGCAACGCATTGTACTCGTTATCGGCGTTCGTGAAGTAGACCCCGCCACGCGGCAATCCGAAGAGTGAGTTGTCGAGCGCGAACTCAGAGTCCGACGTCTTCCCTTGGCCGGTCGTATGGTAGAAGTTAGGCCAGAAGTGCGACTCTTCGATCAGTTTGTTCAAGTTCGGCGTGATGTACTCGCCGTTTGGTGCTTTCATGTGATTCGTAAAGTTTTGAGCCGACTCGAACGAGACGGCGATGACGTTCTTGCCTTTATACTTGCCGAACATCTCCGGGTCCGGCGCTGCATAATTCTGACGCGTATACGATTCAATCTCCGCGAGCTCGGAACCGTCGGCCATCGCTTTTTGCGCCGACGTCTTCGTCTGGAGCATCGCGTCGTACACGTGAAAATTGAACGTCCCAAGATTTTTAACTAATAGTTCACGGTCGAACGAGCGCGTGAGCAGCTCTGGACGCTCCGTCTCGGCAAGCGCCAAGTTGAAGCCGAACATAGCGGCAGCCGCTGTGAACGTCGCGATGACACGTTTGCGTGACGCCTTGCCCGTCTCGTTCATCTTCCAAAGCAAGAACGGCAAGACGATCAAGTCTCCTAATAGAAGCAAGTCTTTCCAGGCAAGCAATGATAAAAAGGACGACGATAGCGTCTCTATGTTCGAAGACTGGAACAACACCGGGACGGTCAAAAAGTCCGTAAACTCTCGGTAATATGTCGTGTCAGCGAACAAGATGAGCGATGAAATGGCGTACAAAATATAGAGCGCCCACTTTCGCTTGTTCCCTCCGAAGAAGAAACTGAACGCGAACAAGAATAGCGTCGAACTGAGCGGATTGATCAATAAGATGAACGACTGCATCGCATTGTCAATCGGGATGTTGAAAAAGAACTGATAGGCGATGGTCGACTTCGTCCAAAGCAGCAAGGTGAACAGCCAAAACAGACGATGTGTCTGGAACGAGTTGACTGTCGCTTGCCGGAACCGAGCCATCTTTCCTTTCGATTGATTCATGGGATTCATTCAAAAACACTCCTTCATGTGTAGATCCATATAGTCGAATCGTGTCTCCACGATTGAACGTACAAACGTATGAGTCGTATTTTAACGTTCCTTTGACCTTAAATCAACCGAAGGAATGTGGGAAATCATCGCAGAGCCCGATATATGTAATGAAAAAACTACCGGCCGATGCGAGGGTACTGAAAAACCTCCGCTCTATCCAATCCCCCTTTTTCATTGCCCTTATCCTGTTTTTTTCTTTTCGGAGGGCAATGATTCGCTTCAGGTTGACCGCGATGATTGCCATCACGCTCTGTAACGTCATGCCTTTCAGGTCTGGCGTCTTGTAGCGCGCCAGACCTTGCGGGTTCTTCAGTTGGCTGTTCTTCGCCTCGATGGCGAAGCGTTTCCGGCGATGGTCCTTGAAATCATCCGTCTGCTCATAGTCGAGTTGGTCGCTGTGTTGCAGTCAGCATAGTCCGAAATGCCAGACGCGTACAGCGCCGCCCGAGGGCACGCCGACTCCCGGGGAATCAGCGGGCAAGGCGAGACCCAGCAGCGACGACGTCGCGATTCGGCTCGACGCCCGCCCCCAGGAAAGCGGCGTGCCGGACAGGGCGGCTGAAGGGCAATGAAAACAGAGGAACGCTATCCCTGCCGGGGCGACGCTCCTCTGTTCAAAATCATTTAAAGTTTTTCAGTGCCCTCGCCGATGCCGGTAGTTTTCATTAACCGATGATGTCCATCCAAATCTTGACCGTGCTCGCTAAAATGAGGAGCGCCAAAATAAGTTGGAGCGACTTCGTCTTCATGTTCTTCCCGACACTCGCCCCGATCGGTGCCGCGATCAAGCTGGCGATGATCATGATGAAGGCCGGCTCCCACACGATTTGGTCGGTGATGATTTTACCGGCTGTCGATCCGATCGATGAGATGAAGGTGATGGCGAGCGAACTCGCAATCGCCATTTTCGTCGGAATGCGCAAGACGACGAGCATGATCGGCATTAAGATGAACGCCCCCGCTGCGCCGACGATGCCTGAGGCGATCCCGACGACGAACGCTGACCCGGCGGCGATGACTTTATTGAACGTCACTTGATCGAGCGGGACGTTCTCGACGTTCGCTTTCGGCAGGAACATCATGACCGTCGCGATCGTGGCCAGGACGGCGTACACGACGTTAATCAAGTTCTCCGACAAGAGCGTCGACCCGTAACCGCCGATGAAACTCCCGATCAACACCGCCACACCCATGTAAAGGATGAGCTGCTTGTTCAAGTATCCACCTTTTCGGTACGCGTAGATTCCCCCGATCGTCGCGAAGAATACTTGAATCGCGCTGATCCCGGATACCTCATGCGCGCTGAACGCGACAAATCCAAGGAGCGGCGGAATGTACAATAACATCGGATATTTGATGATCGAACCGCCGATGCCGACCATCCCCGAGATGAACGACCCGATGAATCCGATTAAAAAGATGGTAATGATAAACCCTAACTCCATAAACAATCCTCCAGTTCCCTACTTGCGAGAAGTAAGTTCTATTTCTGTTCCCAGGCGATCATGCCGCCGGTCACGTCATAAATTTCAGTATACCCCCGGTCGTTCAACAAGCGTGCAGCTTGGGCGCTCCGGTTTCCGCTTCGACAGATGATATAGATGGGGTCATCTTTCGCATAGGGCAATTCGGTCTCATTTAATGTAGAAAGTGGTGCGTTCACCGCTCCCTCTATATGCCCCCCCTCGTATTCCTCCACTTCACGGACATCTATTAAGGTGATATCATCGTTTTCCAATCTGTTTTGTAATGTTTCGACGTCGATTTTAGTAATTTCTCCCTTATTTGATGTGAATAGTACGATTAAAAGGGTCCCGACTACTAAAACTGACAACACCATCACGATTTTACGCATTTATTTCGCCTCCAATCTTTCTGCTTGCATTGAGTATACCTTAGGGGGTATATTAAAGCCAACGAAAGATTCTCGTTGCCAAAAAAACCTGATCAATGAAAAGGAGATTATGACCACATGAAAACCATTTCTACGACTGAACTCGAAACGTTGCTAAACGCTGATGACTCGCTCAATTTGATTGACGTTCGTGAAACGGACGAATATGCGGGCGGTCACATTAAACAAGCGAAAAACGTACCGCTCTCTGAATTCGGGGCGAAAGTCGATGAGCTTGACCGTTCGAAACCGATTCACGTCATTTGCGCGGCCGGTGGACGTAGCATGAACGCGGCGGCTTATCTCGATTCGCTCGGCTTCGACGTCGTCAACGTCGACGGTGGCATGATGAGCTGGACGGGTGAGACAGTTTAATTACTTCTTTATATAAAATTCAACGAAACTACTGATGTTTACAGTCAACTATTCTAGGGGGTACTTCACATGTTATTACGTTATTTCTATGATGAAAAATTAGCACAAGCTTCATATATGGTCGGTTGCCAGATGACAGGCGAGGCCGTCGTCATCGACCCGGCCCGCAACATCACACCTTACTTGCAAGAAGCCGAAAAAGAAGGTATGAACATCGTCGCCACGGCAGAGACACACATTCACGCCGACTTCGTCTCAGGGTCACTCGAGCTCGCCAAGCGCACTGGTTCGAAAGCGTACTTGTCAGATGAAGGCGACGCTTCGTGGAAGTATGCCTTCGCGAAAGACATCGACTCACAACTCGTCAAAGAAGGCGACACGTTCAAAGTCGGTAACGTCACGCTCGAAGTCATGCACACACCAGGTCACACGCCAGAACATATCTCGTTCTTGCTCTACGACCGCAACCAGACCCAACCGATGGGTATCTTCACAGGCGACTTCGTCTTCGTCGGCGACATCGGTCGTCCTGACTTGCTCGAAGAAGCAGCCGGTGTGAAAGGCACGACAGCGATCGGCGCCGAGCAAATGTTCGATTCGCTCAACAAATTCAAAGCTCTTCCTGACTTCGTCCAAGTATGGCCTGGCCACGGTGCCGGCAGTGCTTGCGGAAAAGCGCTCGGCGCGATCCCAACATCGACGGTCGGTTACGAGAAAGCGACGAACTGGGCGCTTCAAATGACAGACAAAGATGCGTTCATCAAAGAGTTGACGACGGACCAACCGGAGCCGCCGAACTACTTCGCGATGATGAAGAAAGTGAATAAGGAAGGCATCGAAGTGACGAACACTCTTCCACGTCCGGAAGTCGTCGGTGCTGACCGTCTCGACAAGCTTGTGAACGACACGCAAGTCATCGATACACGTAGAGGCGAAGATTTCGCCAAAGGTCACGTCCCGGGCACGATCAACATCCCATACAACACGAAGTTCGTCTCATGGGCTGGCTGGCTCGTCAACTTCGACGAAGACATCACGCTCATCGCGAGCGCTGACGACGTCGAGCAAGTTCAAATCGACTTACAATCAATCGGCATGGATAAACTCCGCTACATCGTTCCTGTCGAAGAGCTCGGTCAAGAGCTGTTGACGGAAACGTACACGGACGTGACGGCCGAACAAGCGATCGATTCAGCTGAAAAAGGTGACGTCTTCGTTCTTGATGTCCGTAACGCGACAGAATGGAACGCAAGCCACTATGAGAAAGCCGAACGTATCTTGCTCGGAAAACTCGCACGCGACCACGAAGGTCTCCCGACAGACAAAACGATCGCCGTCCACTGTGCGTCAGGCGTCCGTTCACGCATGGCAGCGAGTGTCCTCCAATCGCTCGGCTACAAGGATATCCAAAACATCCTCGGTGGCTATGGCGCGATGAAGACAGTCCTCAATGCAGAACAAATTCGCTAATGCTATACTAAAAACAAAGAAAGCGCCCACTCGTTTGGGCGCTTTTTCTCTAGGAGGGATCATTTGATTGCAATCGGCCCACTGAACATCCGACTCGACTTGCTCGTATTCATGGTCAGTCTGCTCGTTCTCTACATCGGCTTCAAAAAAATCGGTTTGACGGAAAAAGAGCGTGACGCGGTCCTCGGCACTTGGTTCGCCGGCTTCCTTGCTTGGAAAGGGAGCGCCATCGTGATCGGTCTGATCTCGACCGGCAGCTTGTCACTTGCCCTGTATGCGACCGGTGGAAACTGGTCGGTCGCCATCGCCGCGCTCGTCATCGGACTGTTCGTCTTTCGGCTCGACAAGCGGCTTTATGGCTATTGGACGTTGTCCGGTCTCGTCCTTTGGCTCGGTGTGACGCTTACCGTCCCGCGTTACGCCTCGCTTCCACTCATCGCTTCACCCCAGCCGCTCCACTTGTACACGGCCGGGCTCATCGTCTTATTGATTATTTTAACGTGGCGCTGGATGCGGACGCCATCGCTCGGTTTATTGGTTTGGACGGCGGTCGGGGCATCGGCCATCTGGCTCGCGAGCACGTATGTGACGACGACGCTGAACCTGTCGTGGCTCGTGCCTTTCACAGCATTAATCGCCCTTGCCGTTTACCTTGCGAGACCGTCGCGCCGTGTCGTGCAATACGGACTCGGGGCCCTCGTCCTCCTCGCCGTCGTCAATGCGAGCTTGCCGGACGAGACGAAGACGCTCGACTCGAACACGACGGAAGCGACGGGACTGAACATCGGCCAAGTGCCCCCGAATTTTGAGTTGAGACGAACGGACGGCAGTACGTTCCGCTTGGAAGATTTACGCGGACAGCGCGTCGTCATCAACTTCTGGGCGTCTTGGTGCCCCCCTTGCCGTGCCGAAATGCCCGACATGGCCACATTCGCCCGTTCGACGGACGAAGTGACGATCGTCGCCGTGAATACGACGACGAGTGAGCGTGACGTGATGGACGCCCAGACGTTCGTCGCCCCGTACGAAGATGCGTTCGAGGTCGTCTATGATGAGGACGGTACCGTCGCGAACGGCTACCGCATCCAAGCGATGCCGACGACGTACGTCCTTGACGAGTCGGGTGTCATCACCGCGAAACAGTTCGGCGCCATCGACAAGGCATGGCTCGATGCCCGGACAAAATAAAAACCGCCGAAGTATTGGCGGTTTTTATTTTTGCTTCAAATACCCTTGCGTCTTTAAAAAGTCTTTCACGTCGAGCCGGGTCGGTTTCGACAACATCCGTCCCATCTGACCGGTCCACGTGTCGTTACGTTGATTTGAACCGCGTGCCGCGTAATAGTCGTGGATCGTCTCATCATAACGTGACAGTTGGCGTTTCAACTCATCCGACTCGAGTTCATATGTATTCTCGTGATAGACGTGTTCGAACGGTAGGCGCGGCTTCTGGTCCTCGACGTGGTCCGGGACACCGACCGCGAGACCGAACAACGGCAACACCCGCTCCGGCAGACCGAGCAGTTCCTTCACGGCGAACATGTCGTTCCGGATCCCACCGATGTAACAAATACCGAGCCCCATCGATTCCGCGGCGATGACCGCGTTTTGTGAGGCGAGCGCCGCGTCGATGACCGCGACGAGCAGCTTCTCATCTGTCTCGAGCGTGGCCGTCACGGCCGCATCATGAAGTTCACCGATCAACTCGTGACGATAAAAATCGGCGCAAAAGACGAAAAAATGCCCGTTCTCAGCGACGTACGCCTGGTTCCCGGCAATCTCAGCAAGCCGTGTCTTCTTATCCGGGTCGGTCACGCCGATGATCGAGTAGGCTTGGATGAAGCTCGACGTCGAGGCACGTTGGGCGCTCTCGACGATGAGCCGGATTTGTTCGTCGGTCAAGCGCTCGTCCGTGAACGAGCGGACGGAGCGATGGTTCAATAACGTTTCGATGACTTGGTTCATGAAGCTTCCCCCTTTTTTATTATCTTGGCACAGAGGGAAGGCTTCCGACAATTGTAGAGACTTCACTCTACTTTCGAGATGACCCACGGCAACCATAAGACAGGCTCCGTCCCCACGTCTTCTTGATTACTGTATGCACAATACCGTTCCGCTTCTTTGAGCGTCGGAATGAAACCGTGCTCATTCAACCGAAACGTGAATCGTTCCGCGAAGTCCCGCTCTAACCCGTTGCACAAATACGAATGGAACGTGCCATACTCATACCCGAGCATTTCATAACCGAGAAGCCGTCCTGCTGTCTCGTCGTGTTCGTGTCGTAAAATGAACCGTTCGACACCGTATCGCTCGGGACCGTCTCCTTCTTCACCTTCTGCTAATAAGTCAAAAACATAAGACTCAGGCAGGCAGAGCTCAATGATGTCGAGTTCGATATGAGCGAAGAAGCGGTCCCGAAATTTCTTCGCGAGTTCCATCGTCTGAAACGTTTGAGGGTATCCGAGTTCCCCCCGCTCATGGTATAATGCTACCCATTCTATGAGCATGAGAAAGTCTTCTTCGCTGAGTCGCAGCCGTTCTCGATACAGCTCCTTACTACGGTTTGACGTCCCCCAAAGAACCTCAAGCGTCGGATGTTGTTCACAAATGCATGCACTCGCTGACTGGACGAACTCCGGAATCAATCGCGCGTCCATATAGTCGGCTCGTTTCGTCCGTTCGATCAGCAAATAGCCCCCACTTCGCACATTCATCTCGTCACCTCCATTCTCTAGTATACGCAAAAAAAGCAGAGCGCAAACGCACTCTGCTCCTCTGCTTATTCTGTCACTTGGCTCAAGAACGGTGTGATGTCGACGTTCAGCTCTTTCGAGAGACGCTCGCCGAGGTCACGGTCCGCACGGTAGAAGTTGCAGATCAACAACAGCACCGTGTTCTCGTGGCGGACTTCTTTAATGTGGGCGACGAGGTTACGGACGAGGGCGTCTTTCTCTTCTTGCGAGTAACGGCGGTACACTTCGCCCGCTTGCCCGAAGTCGTTCGTCTTCTCGATCTTCTGACGACCGGCTACGCCTGTGAGCGGCTGTTCCGTCTCGATATAAGCCGCATCCGGTTTCGGTGCGTCCTCATAGCGGTTCGGTTCATAGTTGACCGGGCTCGTCTGCTGCTTGAACGGCATCGCGCCGTCACGCTGGTTGTTCGACACTTGTGCGAACGGGCAGTTGATCGGGAGCTGTAAGTAGTTCGCCCCGATGCGGTAGCGTTGCGTGTCCGAGTATGAGAAGAGACGACCTTGGAGCATCTTGTCTTCAGACGGTTGAATACCAGGCACGAGCACACCCGGGTTGAAACCGACCGATTCCGTCTCAGCGAAGTAGTTGTCGACGTTTTTGTTCAATGTCATCGTTCCGACGAGTTGATACGGGATGACGTCTTCGAACCAATCTTTCGTCGCGTCGAGCGGATCGAAGTCGAAGTTGTCCATATCGGCCGGGTCGAGGATTTGAACGTATAAGTCCCACTCTGGGAAGTCGCCTTCTTCGATGGCGTTGAACAAGTCACGCGTCGCATGGTTGAAGTCTTCCGCTTGCACTTTCGCCGCTTCGTCCATCGACAAGTTTTTGATACCTTGTTTCGGAACCCAACGGAGTTTTACGTACACCGTGTTGCCGAATTCGTTGACCCATTTGAACGAGTGGACAGACGAACCGCGCATATGACGGTATGACGCCGGGATGCCTTCGTCACTGAACAAGTGGATGAGCATGCTCGTCGACTCCGGTGTGAGCGACATGAAGTCGAAGAAACGGTCCGGGTCTTGAAGGTTCGTCCGTGGGTCCGGCTTAAGTGAATGGATCACGTCCGGGAATTTGATGGCGTCACGGATGAAGAAGACCGGCAAGTTGTTCCCGACGAAGTCATAGTTGCCTTCCTCTGTGTAGAACTTGACCGAGAATCCGCGCGGGTCACGGAGCGTTTCCGGTGAGCCGAGGCCGTGGATGACCGTCGAGAAGCGAGCAAAAATTGGAGTTTCTTTTCCTTCTTCTTGCAAGAAATTGGCTTTTGTATATCGTTTCATGCTATTTTTAACTTTAAAGACACCGTGTGCTCCGGCACCACGGGCGTGAACGACCCGTTCCGGCACGCGCTCACGGTCAAAGTGGGCGAGTTTCTCAATTAGCTGATAATCTTCGAGAAGCGTTGGGCCGCGGCGGCCCGCAGTGATGGAGTTGGCGTTATCCCCGATTGGGACGCCTTGGTTAGTAGTTAGACGACGATGTTGATCCATATTGTTGCCTCCTCTTTATAATCATTCTTACAAAGTTAATAATATTAAAAGATAATAATTATTACAAACAAAAGAGCTCGAGAATCCCGAACTCTTTTTTGTAATCGCTATCATTCGCCGTTTTTCTGTTGTTCTTTCCGGTGAATCTCTGTCACCAGCAACGCCGCGATAATTCCCCCGAGCGACCCGGCGACGATGTCGACCATCGTATCGTCGTTACCGTTCCCTTGCATCGTCGTATTCAAGACGAGGTCGGACGTGAACTCATACATCTCCCACAGCGCCGCCCCCGCCATCGAGAAGACGACGATATAGACGAAGACGAACCGTTTCGGCATCTCGAGCCGAATGTCATCATCGAGACGGCTGAAAAAGTCATAGCCGAGAAACGCCAAAAACACCCCGCTCAAGACGTGTAAAAACGTGTCCCACCACCCGTTCGAGTAAAGACCGACGATCGATCCCAAATATTGCGACGCAAACAAAAACAAAATATAGGCGACTTTCATCTTCGCGTCGAACTCGGTCTTGAACGCTTTCTCCAATAGGAACGGGATCAACCCGGACACCATCCCGGCCCCGGCGACGCTCGCGTCAAACCACGCCTCTTCGATCACCGATGTGACAAGAATGATCCCCATGAACAAAACGAAACCGAACTCTAGCATCCGTCCTCGTGTCAGTTTCATCTCACATTCCTTCCTTCCATCCGATGTCTCTTGTTCTCATTCCCGTTTCAGCCAGGAATGGAACGATTCCTATGAAAACTTCACGCATTTGTCGAATCGCGATGACGGTCTCGGCATGACAAAAAGACCCCGTCGCAATCGCGATGAGGTCTCGTCTTATTTCTCGGCGACAAAAAAGATGCGTTCGGCGTCCGGGCCTGGCGCTTTGTCCGTGAAGTCGGCCGTTACCGATTTCACATGAAAGCCCGCCCCGATGAGCCATTGCATATACTGTCCCGGCTCATACGTCCGCTGTTCGTGCGTCTCTTCAACACGCTCATACGTCCCGTCCTCTAAGGCGACGAAGAACGTCAAGTCGTGAACGACCGAGAGCGGGGCCTCGCCCGGATCGGCGAACCAAATGTACGAGCAGTCCTCCCCGTTCGACGCGTACGTCTTCTGGTTGAAGAGCGTCTCCATCTTGTTCGGCGAGTGGACGTCGAAGATGAACGTCCCGCCCGGCTTGAGTTGCTCATACACCGCCTCAAACGTGTCGATGACATCGGCCTCGTCCGCTAAGTAGCAGAGCGAGTCACAAAGGATCGTCACGGCATCGACGGGGCTCGGCAACTCGAGCTCGCGCATGTCTTGCTGCCAAAGCGGCAACGCAACACCAGCTTCAAGCGCTTTCTCTTGGGCGACTTCAAGCATCGATTCAGACAAGTCAATGCCTAGCGTGTCGTAATGAGCGGCGAGTTGAATCGTCGCAGAACCCGTCCCGCATCCGACGTCGGCGAGCGACGCACCGTCCGGCAAATGACGCCGCACGAACGCGACCCACTCCCCGTAAGGTGCGTCTTTCATCAACTCGTCGTATACGTAGGCGAACCCTTCGTACGCCATTAGCCGACTTCCACTTCGATGTGCGGCGCATCAGCCCACAGCCGCTCAAGGTTGTAGTAGTCGCGGTCGTCGCGATGGAAGATGTGGACGACGACGTTCTCGAGGTCAGCGAGCACCCAACGAGCCGTGTCCATGCCTTCGAATTTGTGAAGCGGGAGATCGTTCTCACCGGCGACGTCTTTAATTTCGCGTGCGATCGCTTCGACTTGCTTCTCTGAGTTCCCGTGGCAGATGACGAAATAGTCCGCGATCGGTGAAATCCCTTCCATGTCGAGGACGACGATGTCTTCGGCACGTTTGTCGTCCGCAGCTTTCACAATCAATTCTAGTTGTTCTTTTACAGTCATATTGACCCTCCTAAGGTGTGTTCACAAAATGGTTATACGTCTCGATCGTCAGTGGGAAAATCCGCACCGACTTGTTCAATAAATGGTGGATCGTCTGGCGCAGCGTCGCGACGACGGCTGCCTCGAGTGACGTTTCGGCCACGTCGCGCAACAGTTCGACGCCAGGATAGTTTCGGTTCGGTTCAATCGCATCGGCCACGAATAAAATCTGGTCGAGGCGCGACATCCCCGGTTCACCCGTCGTATGATTTTTGATGGCGGATACGACGGCAGCGTCCAGGTCGTAAGTGCGGTCCAACAAGACCGCACCGACCGGCGCATGGAGCAACTCGTCATCAAATTCGAGCAACAACGGGTCGAGCGGCTCGTCCAAGACGACCCGGCGCATCTCATCACGGTCAAAATATTTCGCATAGTCGTGCAACATCGCTGCCAGACGTGCCTGTTCCACGTTCTCTCCATACTTCAGCGCCAAGCGTTCAGCCGCCTCGACGACGCCGAGCGTATGGATGAGTCGTTTTTCGGGCAACGTCTGTTCAATCAACGTTCTCGCTTCTTCATACGTCATACAGTCCATGCTCCTTGATATAAGTTTCGACGTCAGCCGGCACGAGGTAGGCGACCGAGCGGTTCCGCTTCGCGCGCTCCCGGATGTCGGTCGACGAGATCTCAAGCTGCGGCATGTCGATCATCCGGACATCGGCCCGTTTCGGAAGACGATAGCGGCTTCCGGGACGAGCGACGGCGCCGAACGTAACGAGCTGAATGAGTGTCTCGTAATCGTACCATTTCTCGAGCGCTTCGAGCGAGTCGGCACCAATCAAGAAAAAGAACGTGTCGTCGGGATAGCGCTCGCGCAACCGTTTCATCGTCTCGACCGTATACGACGGTTCTTCTCGTTCGAACTCGATCAAACTGAGCTTGAAGGCAGGGTTGTCCGCGATCGCCCGTCGCGTCATCTCGATCCGGTCGTCTGCCGGACTGAACCCGGACTTATGGGGCGGGATAGCCGCTGGCAGAAACCAAATCTCATTAAGGTCGAGTTGTTCCCGCGCCTGTTCGGCAATGAGCAGATGACCGAGATGTGGGGGGTCGAACGTCCCTCCCATCAAACCGATGCGGCTCATGGAAGTTTGATTTGGCGATTTTCTTTCTCCGTCGCCTGTTTGTACAAGACGATGACTTTCCCGATGACTTGAACGACTTCGGCTTTCGTGCCTTCAGCGAGCTCTCCGGCCACGTCTTTCGGCGTGTCGGCACAGTTTTGGAGCACTTGCACTTTCAACAGTTCACGCTTCTCGAGCGCGTCACTAATGTCTTTGCACATCGCTTCGCTGACACCATTTTTACCGACTTGATAGATCGGCGAGAGGTGATGGGCCTCTGAACGTAAAAAACGTTTTTGTTTACCTGATAACATTATTTCTATTCCTCCAATAAGCTCTCAATTAACTTCATTCCAACAAGTTGATCCGGTTTCACACCTGTAAAACGTTCAAACGCCAAGGCGCCTTGTCCGACGAACATGGCGATCCCGTTGACGGTTTTTCCACCGCGTTCGGTGGCTTCGCTTAAAAATGGTGTGACGAGTGGACGATATATGATATCACAAACGACGGTGTTTTGTCGTAATCGATTTAACGATAACGGGGATGACACCCCGTCCATCCCGACCGATGTCGTCTGGATGATGACGTCATACCGTGAGACATCGACGTCTGACAGCGTGCTCGACTCGATGCCGAACTCGTCCGCGAGACGCTCCGCCCGGCTCATCGTTCGGTTCGTGACCGTGACATTTCGCGTCGGTAACGCATGGATGATCCCACGCGCCGCTCCACCCGCCCCGATGACGAGCACACGGCCCGTCCAGTCGGTGTATGGGTCGAGTGCGGTCACGAGACCGATGCCGTCCGTGTTTGCCCCGATTAAACGACCGTCTCGTTTGTAGACGGTGTTGACGGCGCCAGCCGACTTGGCTGCCTCTTCTAAATCGTCTAGCAACGGGATGACCGCTTCTTTGTACGGGATCGTCACGTTGAATCCGTCAAAGTCCCCGTCTCGCATCGCTTGAAACAACGGTGCGAGCTCGGCTGCTGTGACATCGATCGCCTCATAGCGCCCGAAAAGCCCAGACGCCCTCAGCCACTGCTCGTGCAGGACGGGAGAGAGCGAATGAGCAATCGGGTGACCGATGACGGCCAGTCTCATACGAGCGCCTCACGCAACGTGACGGCAACTCCTTTTGGGGCCCAAGCAGCGATACGGCCGCCTTTGCCGTGAATGGCGACCCAACCGAGTCCGCTGAAGACGATATCCGTCTTGACGCCGTCACGGAGACTGAACTCGTGACGAACGAGCGGCGGCAATTTTTCGAGCGTCTTCTCGTTCGGCGGGTTGAGCATTTTGCCGATATGGTTCTCGTACAACTCGTCCGCTTTGTCGAGCTTCGTACGGTGCGTCTTCAACTCGTTCGACATGTAGACGACGAACGACCGTTTGTTGCCTTCCATGTAGTCGAGACGGGCGAGTCCACCGAAGAAGAGCGTCTGCTGCGGGTTCAATTGGAACACGTGCGGTTTGATCTCTTTTTTAGGGGTGATCGTCTTCAAATCTTTCGCATCGACGTAATGGGCCATTTGGTGGCGGTTGATGATCCCTGGCGTGTCGTAAAGGTTCGCATCGTCATCGAGCGGGACGTCAATCAAATCGAGCGTCGTTCCCGGGAAATGGCTGACCGTGATGATTGCCTCGTCCTCTTCGCCGAAACGCTTGATGATCTGGTTGATGAGCGTCGACTTCCCGACGTTCGTGCAACCGACGACGTAGACGTCTTTGCCTTTACGGTAATATTCGATCTTCTCAGCGAGTTCGTCGATGCCGTGCCCTTTTTTGGCACTGATCAAATGGACGTCGACCGGGTTTAAGCCGAGTTCTTTCGCCTCGCTCTTCATCCAGTTCGCCATCCGGTTCGGGTTGACCGATTTCGGCAACAAGTCGACTTTGTTTCCGACCAAGAGGACCGGGTTGGACCCGACCGAACGTTGGAGTCCCGGGAGCCAGCTCCCATTAAAGTCGAAGATATCGACGATTTTAATGACGAGCGCCTCGCGCGCGCCAATCCCGTTCAAGATGCGCAAGAAGTCGTCATCTGTCAGTTCGACGTCTTGAATTTGGTTGTAGTGTTTCAATTTGAAGCATCGTTGGCAAATGACGATCTCGCGATCGAGTGCCGATTTCGGGGCATACCCGACACCAGCCGGGTCTTCCGTTTGAATGAGAACGCCGCAACCGGCGCAATAACGTTTTGTTTCTTCCATAGCGTTGTCTGCTGTCATTTAAGTTTCCTCTTCTTCATTCGCTGTAGCGCCTCGCCGCTACTCCTGAAGCGTTAATTCCGACGCCTTACGCGCCGTACAAGGACAGCCTCCTTCTTCCTGTGCGTTCGAGGTCCTTATTCATCTTTTTTATGTGAATCTTCGGAACGCGAGTGCATCGCTTCCCCGATTTTCTCAGCGACAGCCACTTTGGCCCGCTTCGCATCGACGGCAATCTCCTCGACTTTCTTCGTGATCAATACGTACTTCCCGCGGCGCTTCATGTGCGCGAACACGACTTTCTCGAGCATACGGTTGAACTTCGTGACGAGACCGTCCGTCTTGACGACAGGTTCGACGTGGATGACGTGGATGCCGGCCATGTTGGCGCCGAGCACGTCCGTGAACAGTTGGTCCCCTAAGAAGATCGCTTCCTTCGTCGAGTAGCCGTATTTGGCGAGCGCCTGCTTGAAACCTGACGGCAATGGCTTTTTCGCGCGCGACACGTAGTGAAGACCGAGCGGTTCCGTGAACGTTCGGACGCGGTTCTCGTTGTTATTCGACACGACGATGACATCGAGTCCGTGTGATTTCACTTTTTCCAACCATAGCAAAAGAAGCTCCGGTGCGTGCGGGACGTCCCAGGCCACGAGTGTATTATCAAGGTCCGTCAAGATGACGCGGACACCACGGTCTTTCAATTCTTCAAGGTCGATGTCAAAGACTGACGCGACGAACTGTTTCGGATAAAGTCGATTAAACACGTTTGAATTCCTCCAATTATCTAAAGCGATTCAACTACTCATACAAGTATTGATATCCCTTCTATGGTAAACGAAAACCGACCAAACGACTAGTGTATCGTTTGGCCGGAAAGAAAAAGTTTGTGAATTAGCCGTTTTGGATCGTTCCGATCGCTTCACCGAGTCGGACCGGACCGATTTTTGACGAGTCAATCGCGACCCGCCCTTTCTCAAAGCAAAGGACGACCGTCGAGCCGAACGAGAAGTAGCCGACTTCCTCGCCTTTCGCCACTTCAGACGCGTCATGCGTCCACTCGATCGTGTTGACGTTCAAGGCGCCGACCATGACGTGCTCGTACACGCCGGCCGCACTGTCAAAGCGTGTGACCCGGCGATAGTTGCGCGAGAGCGGACGGACCGTCTCCGTCAAACCGATCTCATTGACCGGGGCCGATCGATCACCGAGCTCATAATGGCTGAGCACGCGCCCGGCGAGCGGGACGTGGACGCGGTGATAGTCGCGCGGGCTCAAGTAAAGCACACACACCGTGCCGCCTGCGTAACGACGCGCCTCTTGCTGAGAGCCGAGCAACTCGGCGAGCGTGTAGGACTGCCCTTTCACCTCGAAGCGGCTATCGTCTGAGATGTCCGTGACGATCGACAATTTCCCGTCGCACGGGGAAACGATGGCGTCGGCGCGTTCATCGATAGGACGAACGCCGTCTTTCAAGTGACGCGTGAAGAAGGCGTGCAAACTCGGATACGTCGCGATCGGATCTTTCGCTTCCTCGAGATCGATCGCATACAGTTTAGCAAACGAAGGGATGAGCGGACGGCTGATCGGTGACTCAGCGAACGACCGGAGCCGTTTGGCGATGAACGGCGAGGCGTTCAGTTCAAACAACGTCTGGTAGAAACGACTTTTGATCACTGTTCGCCCTCCTCGTTTTTAAAGAACGTCTCATATTGTTGCTCAGAGACGGCTCCTTCGATGCGCCCTGTCTCTTGACCGTCCTCGAATCGGATGACGGTCGGGGTGCCGTTAATGCCGTATGTCGTCCAGACGTTATGGTCGGCCAAGTTGATCGAGACGGCATCGTACTCTTCAACGAGCGGCTCGACGTATGGTTTCACTTGTTCACAGTACTCACAGCCAGTCTGCCAGAAGTAAACGACGACCTCTTCTTCTTCCGAAATCTTCGTCTCCAGCTCTTCTGCCGTGACGGCGTTGACGCCTTCCTCTTCGTTCGCGTTGTTCAAAAAGAACAACAGCCCGATACCGATGACGATGATGGCACCGATGATTGCGAACGTGATAAAGTTCGCGCGTTTTGCATCATTTTTCATAGTTGGTTCCTCCTTCAGATATAAAAAGAACTGACTCAGATGTGAGTCAGTTTGATTGTGAACGCCTTACTTCTCTTGAGCGACGTCGCTGATCCCCATATCGCGGTTAAGCGTATCCAAGAGTACGATAAAGATTGTGATGACCACGCCAAACGCTGTCGCGAGCATCGCATTGAATGGCACGCCATCGACAGCAGAAATGATAAAGATTGCTGTGTTCGAAAGCAAGATCGCCCAGAACAATGTGACTAAATAACGCATCGAAAGTCCCCTCCATCTCACAGATGATTCATGAAAAATCCATACGACCTTAGTATAGCATTGTTACCATAGAATGTGCGACCTCGATTGTATATTCTTTCCGTTGAAACCGGAAGTATGATACCGTCAGAGAAACAGCACATCGAAGAAAAGAGGATGACTTATGTCACGTTATTTAATCGCAGTTGATTTAGACGGTACGTTGTTACGAGACGACAAGACGATCAGCGACCGGAACATCCGCGCGCTACAGGCGGCTCGGGAGGCGGGTCATGAAGTCATGATTGCGACGGGACGTCCCCAACGCCACTCGATCATGTACTACGAACAGCTCGGCTTGACGACGCCTTTGATCAACTTCAACGGAGCGCTCGTCCACCATCCAAAAGACACGTCTTACGCGGTGACTCACCGTCCGATCCCGCTCAAGACGGCACACGATATCATCGAAGAAGTGTCAGAGACGAGAGCACATAACATCGTCGTCGAAGTGACCGACCACGTCTATTTCCATAAAGATCCGCAAGAGTTTTACAGCCCTTACGCCGAACGGGCGCTCAGCGTCACATCAGGCGACTTGCTCAAACATTTACAGGAAGAGCCGACATCGCTTCTCATCCATGCGACGAAAGAGCACGTCGACCACGTCCGTTCGCGCTTGAACAAAGTTCACGCCGAGGCCGTGTTGAACCGTCAATGGCGGATGCCCGAGCACATGATCGAGGTCATGAGCCAAAACACGTCGAAAGCACTCGGCCTTCGTGCAGTGTCGAAACACTTGAACATCAACCGGAAGAACATCATCGCCTTCGGTGACGAGGAGAACGACCTCGAGATGCTCGACTACGTCGGGACCGGTGTCGCGATGGGCAACGCCATCAGCCAGTTGAAAGCTGTCGCGAACGAAGTGACCGCCTCGAACATGGACGACGGGATCGCCATCTACCTCGAAGAAAAACTCGGCATCAAAGCATAATCTCCACACCGACTGTGCATGCAGTCGGTGTTTTTTAGCTTATTGACCACCACAATGTTTCACGCTCTTCCTTCTGGCGCCTCCGCTTTCCTAGGGGCGAGTAGGGAGCCGCATCGCGACGTTGTCGCTGCTGGGTCTCCCCTGGCTCGCTGATCCCTCAGGAGTCTCCGGCGCCGTCGGATGAGCGACGCGATAGCTCGCGCCAAGGGTGTCCTCTCGTCTTTTTCAGTGGCATCAGCGGCCGATAGTTTAAGCCGTCCGACGCTCCAACTTAATGGTAGCCGCATTAAAGATGGAGAAGGTAATCCGTTTGTTGGCCCTGAACAGCCGGATCCATGACATTTATTCAATCTTGTATTGGGTAGTACGCCTCGAAATCACCTTACACAAAAAAGGCGCATCAATTATCTTTTTACGAATTGGCTCGTTAACGGCCCGCAAAATACCGACTGTTATTCATTTCAGTGATTTCCTGTTTATCCTTCACCGTAGTCAAATAAAGCGCCACAAATAGTCGTCAAAAATCTTAGTCATGACTTTCGGAGTGTTCGCGATGTACACCTTGATTTGTTCCGCATTCGAGTCGACTGGATTCGCGTCGCGTTCATCCGTCGGGAAATCTGAGATGCCTTTGATGATGATGCATTCGACGTCATTTATCTTGCAGATATATGCGATGGCCCCTGCTTCCGTATCTGCGATGGTGATGCCGTGTTCCTTCAGTTCCAAATAGTCGTTCCACATCACAACCGCGCGATCGGCCGTCGCGATGGTACCGGTCAAAAAATCGTCTCCGTAATTCGCTATCCCTAGCTCGACGATGAACGATGGCTTGATGAGCGGCTCCACTTCCTTGACCGTGCAATCGTATTGAACGGCGCGATGAGGCACAAAGATATCCAAGTCAGTGTATGTATCGTCGATTCCGGCACACGTCCCAGCCACGATTATCTTTGCTAAATTGAACCGAGACATCATATATTGATTGGCACCGACCCCATTCGCTTTCCGCACACCGGTGCTGTAGAAAATAAGTTCGACGTCATCAAGCGTCCTCTTGAAATACTCGCCATACGGGTAACTGAAACGCTCCTCGTCTTTTACATCATAATAGTCCAATGTCGCGTCATATTCCCACTTCGTCGCAATACTGACTCCGATCATCACGCAACCGCCCCTCTATCATTCTTATTGCTAACTATACAATAACCCCCGCCGAATACTCAGCGGGGGTTCATTTTAACGTCGGAACGCGCCTTCGACATCTTCGGTTGGGACCATGTTGATGAAGACGGTCGGGTCGGCATCCTTACAGATGCGCGTGATTTCACGCACTTCGTGGCGTTGGGCGACCATCATGAGCGTCGCCTTCTCGACTTTCGAGTATGTGCCGATCGCCGGCATGAGCGTGATGCCGCGGAAGACGTGCTGGTGCAATTCTTTCGTCACTTCATCCGGGTGGCTCGTGACGATGAAGAGCGTCTGCCGCTGCGTGTTCGTATAAATCTCATCGATGACTTTCGATGTCACATACAAGAAGACAATCGTGTACAGCGCCGTCTGCCATCCGAATAAAGCACCGGCCCAGAGCGCGATCATCATGTTCATAAGGAACAAGTAGACGCCGACCGAGTTGTTCGTGAACTTCGCCAAGATGAGGGCGACGATATCGAATCCACCCGTCGAGGCACCGAAGCGAATCGTGATCCCCGAACCGATCGCAAGCAAGACCCCGCCGAACACGGCGTTCAAGAGCGGGTCGTCCGAGAGGAGCTGCGATTGTGGAAGCACGCGAATGAACACGGTGACAGCCGCGACGCTGATGAGCGTATGAATCATCATGTTCTTGCCGAGCATGAAGTAACTGACAATCAACAACGGCACGTTTAAGACGAAGAACCAAATCCCTTCCCCAAGCTCAAACGGTGTCCCCGCAAACAGTTGCGTAAAGATTTGGGCGAGCCCTGTAAATCCGGTCGAGTATACCCCCGCCGGGATTAAAAATAATGTCATGGATAATGCAACGAACACTCCCCCAATAATCGAAACGATTCCGATGCGAGCATGTTCTTTAACGGCTTCCGTCAAGTTTTGTCTCCCCTTTCAAAAATAGCTAAGAATCAAGATAACATAGATTCCAGGCGCTGCCTATCATTAAAATAAGCCAATCTGTAGACGGTGCCGAATAAAAAACAAGCCGGCCGAAGCCGACTTGTTGCGAGCACACATTTGATTACGCTTTCACCGTTTCGACAGTCACCGCTTCGTTCGCCGGTACCGTGACGACATTTCCGTAGACGCGGATGTCGACAGCTGTACCGCCGTTCTGCTTGATCGTCACGTGGTCACGTGTCGATGAGATCGTCAAATGATGGCCGCGCCAGAGCATGTTGAACGAGTAGCCGTTCCAATCTTTCGGAATCATCGGGCTGAACGTCAGCTCATTGTCGAGCGCGCGCATCCCGGCGAAGCCGTGGACGATCGACATCCACGAACCGACCATCGACGTGATGTGTAAGCCGTCTTCTGTGTCGTTGTTATAGTTGTCGAGGTCGAGTCGGGCTGAACGTTGGTATAGTTCGACCGCTTTGTCCTCATAACCGACTTCTGCCGCAATGATCGAGTAGACGCAAGGCGATAGGCTCGACTCATGGACCGTACGCGGTTCGTAGAAGTCGAAGTTCGCCTGTTTCTGCTCAAGCGTGAAGCGGTCGCTGAACGTGTAGAGACCTTGGAGCACGTCCGCCTGTTTGATGAAGTTCGAGCGGAGGATGCGGTCCCACGACCAGTTCTGGTTGAGCGGCAAGTGTTTCGGATCGAGGTCTTTCACTAAGATCTGCTCTTTATCCATGAAGCCGTCCTGTTGCATGAACACGTCAGGAACGAGGTCGTCTTTCGGATAGTACATCTTCGTTTGGATGTCGTTCCACTTCGCGATCTCCTCATCCGATAGACCAAGCGTCGCCACGAGTTCGTCAAGACGAGCCGGCTCCGCTTCTTTCAAGTAGTTGTATACTTCTTGCGTGTACTCGAGCGTCCACGCGGCGATCAAGTTCGTGTACCAGTTGTTGTTGACGTTGTTGTCATATTCGTTCGGACCTGTGACGCCTAGGATCATATACACGTCTTTGTGTGGCACAAAGTTGACGCGGCTCGCCCAGTAACGCGAGATCTCGACCAATACTTCAAGTCCGTATTTGCCAAGGTATGACTTGTCGCCCGTGAAGTTCGTATAGTTGAAGATCGCATGGGCGATCGCACCGTTCCGATGAATCTCTTCGTGCGTGATTTCCCACTCGTTGTGGCACTCTTCCCCGTTCATCGTCACCATCGGATAGAGGGCACCTTCCATCCCGACGTTTTTCACCGAGTTCTCTTTCGCTTGCGGCAATTGGTTATGGCGATATTTGAGCAAGTTCCATGACACTTCCGGTTTGGCTGTCGCTAAATAGAAGTGGAGGCAATACGCTTCTGTATCCCAATACGTCGCACCGCCATACTTTTCACCGGTGAACCCTTTCGGTCCGATGTTGAGACGTGAGTCTTCACCCGTGTACGTTTGATACATATTGAAGATGTTGAAGCGGATGCCTTGCTGCGCCTCGGCGTCGCCATCAATGCGAACGTCAGCATCTTCCCAGCGCGCGAGCCAGGCGTCGGTCTGCTCGGCAAGCAGCGTCTCGAATCCTTTTTCAAACGCCGCCTCGACGCGTTGCATCCCTGCCGATTGCAGTCCATCAATCTCGTAGTCACGGTTCGTGACGACCGATACGTATTTGTACGCCGTTGCCGTCTCACCGGCCGGCGCCGTCACCGTGAACTTGTTCGCGACGAACAGGTCGGTCGCTTCGAGCACTTCACAGCGCGCGCCTTCGACGTCTGCAATCATCGAGGCCGTCACGTGCCAATCGAGCTTTTTCGTCTTCGTCGTGACAAAACCGAAACGCTCTTCGACACCGTGTTCGACTGGCAACCAGAACTTCTCATCATAGTTCGAGTCCTCGTTGACGACGTCACCGTCCAAGTATGGCGTAAACTCGATTTTCGCCTCGTAGTTGATCGGCGTGACGTTATAACGAATCGCTAAGATTTCTTTATCGACGATCGAGAAGAAACGGACGACTTTCACTTTCGTCTCTTCCGTCCCGTTCAACAATGTGAACGTCCGCGTGAGGACGCCACGTTGCATATCGAGCTCGCGCTTGAATTCTTTCACGTCCCATTTCGCCAAGTCGACCGCTGTCCCGTTAATGGCAACACGAAGTCCGATGACGTTTGTTGCGTTCAACACTTTTGCGAAGTATTCCGGATAGCCGTTCTTCCACCAACCGACGCGCGTTTTGTCCGGGTAATAGACGCCTGCCACATAAAACCCTTGGTGCGTGTCATTCGAGTAATCTTCCTCGAAGTTCCCGCGCATCCCCATATGCCCGTTACCGAGCGAGGTGATCGATTCGGCGAGACGGTTCTCTTTCGGGTGAAGCCCTTCTTCCGTTACTTTCCATTCATCGACTGCAAACAATCGTTTCATCTGTCTGCCACTCCTTTTTCTCTACAAGGCTACTCCTCGATAGACAAAGGAATCATGCAACCGTTTGTCTATGAAAGCGCTGTATTTCAATCTCACCTCTCATTTTACACGACTTAACGAAGAATGCAATCGTTTGCATAGAACTTTTTCTTTCTTTTTTTCCTCACAGTTTACGGCAGACAAAAACGGCTTCGAGTTCCCCCGAAGCCGTTCCAAATCAAACGTCGCGATCGCGGCCGAACGCCGCATTGCCTTCATGCCCTTCAAACGCCGGGTTGTCCCCGTCGTTGAAGCCGGTATCCGGTTCATCGAGAATGAGCGCATAACCACCGCTCATGATGTCTCCGTACGCCTTGTTCACGTCATCGTCCGCGAGTCCGAGGTCGAGGAGCGCTCGTTTCACTTCTTGCTCGCCTTCAGCGACGCCGGCAAACTTTTGCAGCCATGAAGCTGAAGCCTCTTCCACTTTCGCATCGGTGTTTCGTTTGACGAGCGATACGTTATCCTCGTCTCGCACGACGACGAACAAGTCCTTCTCGTCATAGCCATCATGGTTCAACTGATCAATCTTCGAGACGAGGGCCGCCTCGTCTTGGTACGTGTCAACAAATCGTCTTCTGCTCATTATGTCTCATCCTTTCGCTCTGTAAGTGATGAATCGATGTCGATGCGGGCATCGCCTTCCTCCCGGACCTCGATCTCTTCTTTGCGCAACGTCTCCGTGACCGTTTCGACGTCTTCTCGCACGTGCTTATGCACGATGATCTCCTCGACGACGACAGGTCGCTTGACGATGAACGCTCGCTCTTCGATGACTTGAATCCGAAGGTGATCGCCTTCGTCGATCGTCCGGATGCCCGGTCGGTCGAAATCATAGTCTTCAATCTCTTCTAGCGAGCCGTCTTTGCGCTCTACGTGTAACTGTTCCCTCCGAATCGGGATTTCAATCTCTTGATCGGTCTCGGTGACACGTTTGTTCACGACGAGCTCACCGGTTTGGACCGCTCGCTTCTTCACGTCGAGCCGTTCCTCATGCAGGGCGAGCGTTTGTTCTTCGGTGTCTGTCGCTTGTTTTCGACGGGTCGCTGTCTCTGCTTCGAGCCGTTCGCCTTGTTCCGCGTCGACGTAGAGGAACAACTTTCCTTGCTCGATCGCCTGGGCGAACGTCTCCTGTCTTTCAGGCGTCAAGCGCATACTGCCGAGCCATCGCTCGACCGGACGCTCGCTCGATGTGACGAGCGAAGCGATCGCCTGCGGGTCGTCGGCGACGAGAACGTATAGATTCGATTGACGTTTCACGGCCTCTCCCGTCTCTTTACGTTTGACGAGCACGAACATGTCTCCTTCGTCGTAACCTTCTCGTTTCAAGTCGACCGTCCGCGCGAGCAACGCCGTGGCATCGTCGAACAGTTCAGAAATGATGGCTTGTCTCATGTCTCATTCCTCCTAAACTATGTCGTAAAAAAAGGATGGTCCCTTTAGAGAGAACCATCCTTCTTCAGGTACTTGGTCAAATTAGAGGCGGTCGCGGTCGTCACGGCGTGTGTGGTCACCGTCACGCTTGCGGAGGTCATCTTCACCCTCGATATGGGCTTCTTCCTTCCGGACTGTCTCCCGTACTGTTTCAGTATCCTTCACTTTTTCTTTGCCGACGACAATCTCTTCCGCGACGACATCTTTCTTCGTCACATCGACACGTTCTTCCGTCACAGGGACACGAATCTCGTCACGTTCGTTCTTCGCATCGAACGAGTGGTCTGTCGCGGCGCGGTCACCGTCGACTGGACGTCGCTCGACATACACTTCGTCACGCTCGACTTCGACATCGATGCGTTCCTCATGCTCGACGACGTCTTTCTCGACGCGAACCTCGCCCGTTTGGACGCGCTCTTTGTTCACTTGTAGACGTTCTTCATGCAACTGCAACTTCTGCTCGTCCGTCAAGTCGGTGCGGTTGCGGATGTCCTCATCCATATCGTGGTGACGCGTCGAGTCATGATGCGATCCCGTCGCGTCAAGACCTGTTCCGGCTGCTCCGACACCTGTACCAATCGGGTCACGAGCCGTCATGTTGCCAGCCTCGTTCCCTTCTGAACCGTAGCCTGCTGACGTACGTCCTTCGAACGTATCGTTCCGTCCGTTATCGAGGACACCATCGTCCGTATCAAGCAAGAGGACGAAGCCGCCGTTCTCGATATCTGAATGGTGGCGTGCCGTCTCTTCTTCTGAGAAGCCGAGTTTGTCGAACGTGTGACGAACTTCGTCTGCACCGTCCGCGACTCCGAAGAAGCGATCAAGCCATGATGCTTTTGTTTCTTTTACTTCTGCGCCCGTTTCGCCGCGAACCATTGAAAGGTTCGATTTATCCTTCACAACGACGTACAAGTCTTCTTCACGATGACCTTGAGCACGGAGCTCATCAATTTTTGACACGAGTTCTGACTCCTGATAGTAAGTTCCTACGTAACGTTTGTTATCCATGATTGTATCTCCCTTTCAAATTCTTTATTTTTTTGGTTATTGGCTGGGCTGATTCGTTATGTTCTACCATCCTGCCGGTAATGTATGTGTTCCCTTGCAACACCGTTTCATGCATTTCTTTCATGATTGTAATCTGTTTGTAACGTTGTGACTTTTGTCTGATTGTAACGCCTTCTATAATATGCATGAAAAAAAACCTCTCATCCGAAGACGAGGGCACTGAAAAACTTCAAATGTTTTTGAACAGAGGAGCGTCGTCCCGGAAGGGATGGCGCTCCTCTGTTTTCATTGCCCTTCAGCCGCCCTGTCCGGCACGCCGCTTTCCTGGGGGCGGGCGCCGAGCCGCATCGCGACGTCGTCGCTGCTGGGTCTCGCCTTGCCCGCTGATTCCCCGGGAGTCGGCGTGCCCTCGGGCGGCGCTGTACGCGCCTGACATTCCGGACTATACTGGCTGTAACCAACCAATCTGGAGGCGATCCCGATGATGCCTGACCTGCCCAACATGCCGCCGAGCCCGTATGCGGCCCTCTATGACCTGTTGATCCCGGCCGATGACGAACTGCGGCTCATCCATGACCTCGTCTCGTTCGATTTTATCACGGACCTACTCGAGGATACGTATTGCCACGACAACGGTCGGATGGCCGTCCATCCTGTCCGGATGTTCAAATATCTGTTCCTGAAGGCGCATTCGAACCTGTCCGACGTCGACCTCGTCAGACGGGCGAAGACCGACCTCACCTACAAATATTTTCTGGACCTGGCACCGGAAGATGACGTCATCAACCCCTCCTCGCTCACGAAGTTCCGTCGTCAGCGCATGGACGACGACGAGCTGCTCGAGAAGTTGATCGGGCACACGGTCGAGGTCGCGAAAGGGATGGGGCTGCTCAAGGGACGGACATTGATCGTCGACGCGACCCATTCACGGGCCCGGTACGGGCAGAAACCGATCAGACAGGCAATCATCGACGAGACGAAACGCCTGAGACAAGCGTGCTACCAATCATCGGTCGATGCGAAAGGTCGTTTCCCGGAAAAGGTCGACGAGGAGGATATCGACCAACTCCTCGCCTATGCGCTTGCCGTCGCAGAGACCGTCGAGACCGGGATGCCCGAGCTGATGTTTCGCGAGCACATCCGAGACCAGGTGAACCGGGTGCGTGAGCTAGCGGAGGATGCGCATGTCGAGCTGCAGGTGTCCAAAGACAGCGATGCCCGGACAGGGCACAAGAGTGCCGACTCGTCGTTCTTCGGCTACAAGCACCATCTCGCGATGACGGAGGAGGGCATCATCACGGCTGTCGTCGTCACATCTGGCGAGGTGGCAGACGGGCCACAATTGGCGAGTCTTGTTGAGAAGAGCCATCTAGCCGGTGCCGAGTTCGACCACATCGTGGGTGACGCCGCCTATTCTGGCCGTGACAACCTGATTTACGCTGCCTCACAAGGATGTAAGCTTGTCGCCCCGTTGAATCCGCGTGTCTATTCGCCGGCTGATAACCGCGGTGAGGGGTTCACCTACAACAAGGATGCCGAACGCTACGTCTGCCCCGCCGGGCACATGGCCATCCGGAAGGCCCGGACAGGGACAAAGGACATCGGTAAAAACCAGAAAGAAACGCATTATTTCGATATCGAGCTCTGTAAGCAATGCCCGTTGCGCAATGGCTGTTACAAGAATGGTGCAAAATCGAAAACGTACAGCGTGTCCTTGAAATCGAGGGAGCATAGCGAACAGTACGAGTACGAGCAGACGGATGAGTTCAAGGACTATCGCCGCAAGCGCTTCGCCATCGAGGCGAAAAATAGTCAATTGAAGAACCCGCAAGGTCTGGCGCGCAACAAGACGTCAGACCTGAAAGGCATGACGTTACAGGGCGTGATGGCAATCATTGCGGTCAACCTGAAGCGAATCATCGCCCTTCGAAAAGAAAATACAGGATGAGGGCAAGGAAAAAAGAGGGATTGTCCCGACGTGAGTCGGTTCAATCCCCCTTTTTTCTTTTCACGCTCGGATAGAGCGGAGGTTTTTCAGTGCCCTCTCCGAAGACGAGAGGGTTACAAATTATTCAGTCGGTTGTCCGGCCTTTTTTTGTCCGCACGACTGTCTGACGACGAGATAGTGCGGCACGATGACGCGTTTTCCGTATGGCGGCGCACTGTCCCCGATCTGTTCGATCAAGCAGTTCGTCGCCTCAAACCCGAGGCCGAAGATGTTGATTTCGACCGATGTGAGCGGTGGATTCGAATGTTCGGCGATGTAGACGTTATTGAAGCTGACGACGGCGACGTCCTCAGGAATCTTTAACCCCATCTCGCTGAGCGTGCTGATGACGCCGAGCGCCATCATGTCATCGCTGACGACGACGGCTGTCGGCGGTTCTTCGATGTGCAGCAACTCGCGAACGGCCTTCGCGCCGCCTTTCGTCATGAACTCGGCGCGGGCGATATAATCTTCACGCACCGGGATACCGGCTTCCATGAGCGCCGTCGCATAGCCGTTGCGGCGGTCTTGCGTGACGGCGAGTTTATCCGAGCCGCCGATGAAGGCGATGCGACGATGACCGAGATTGTACAAATGTTTCGTCACTTCCCGGCCGGCCAAGTAATTGTCCGTATCGACGTAGGTGATCGACGAAGCGTCCCCGAACGGCTTCCCGACCACGACGAACGGGAATTTCGTTTGACGTAAATACTGAACGACTTTGTCGTCTTCGCGCGAATAGAGGACGATGACGCCGTCGACCCGACGCCCTTGTACCATCTCGATGACACCCGACAACACCTCTTCTTCTGTGACCCCTGTCGTCATGTAGAGCGAGTACCCGTTCTGATGCGCTTTCGTGCTGATTCCGCGGAGCACTTCCGGGAAAAACGGGTTTTGCAGCGTTTTCGTCGCCGCGCTCGGCATGACGAGACCAATCGACTGCGTCGAGCGGTTGGCAAGACTTCTCGCGTGGATGTTCGGATGGTACCCGAGTTCCTCCATCGAACTGCGCACGCGTTCTTTCGTTTTTTGACTGATCCGTGGACTGTTCGCGATGACGCGAGACACCGTCGACGGTGCGACGTTGGCGTGTTTCGCGACATCTTTAATCGTGACTTGCATGGTGCTCCCCCTTGCTTCCGTTAGTTCTAAGTTCCCTGACATCGATCAATTCGCGCTGCAGCGCCGCTTCCACATCACAAGTCCCGTCAAAAAGATTGGAATAGCGATGACGAGCAGGCCAATCGTCCACATGTTCACTTCCGATTCCTCGACGATGTAGGCGTTCGCGCTCTCACCGGCAAGTTTGATCGTGAACGTGCCACGTTTTTCAGTGACGAGTTGTGAGAACAGGAGACCGCGAAGGCGTGTGTCTTCACCGACTTCGCTTACCTCGAATTGAATCTCTCTGTCTTCTCCGTTCATATTGATGGCATATAAGGCGACATCATCGCCATTCCGGCGCTCGAACACGGCCATCCCGTCTTCGGACGCGAGCATTCGCTGTTCACCGGTTGCGAACACCGGATATTCGGCGCGCATCCGGTTCATCGTCGCGACGTATGCTTGCAAGTCCTCATTTCCAGGGAAATCGGTCATGTCGCGGTTCGCCGGATCGGCGCCACCTGTTTGGGCATTCTCCGTCCCTTGAAAGACGATCGGCATGCCTGGTGACGCATACAGGGCGAACAACCCGAGTCGTAAACGGCGTTCAGCCGACTCGGCGCCGCCACGTTCAGCGACGTGCATGAATCGTTCCACGTCATGGTTGTCGAGGAACGTCGCCATTTGGTTCGGGTCGTTGAAGAACGTCTGGGCGTAGCTTGCGGCGACATCGATCTCGTCGACGTTCGCCTGCTTTTGCGCCATCGTCTTGGCGACGCGGTCATAAAACGTAAAGTTCGTGATGCTGTTGAAGCCTAGGTCATCATATTCGGCGACATACTGCGGATTCGGGTCGAACACCTCGGCTAACAGATAAAAGTCTGGGTCGACCGCACGCACCGCTTCGACGAAATCTTCCCAAAACGGCTTGTCGACGTGACGGACCGTATCAAGGCGATAGCCGTCGATGCCGGTCTCTTCAATCCAGTACGTCGCTGCCTCGATCAAGTAGTCTTTCACTTCCGGGTCTTCGGTTTTAAAGTCTGGCAAGTCAAAGAGCCAATGTGTCTCGACTTGTTCTTGATCGTTCCATAAAACGATCGGTAACTCGTCATGGAACCAGTCTGGCTTCTCTTCGACCCAAGGATGACCCGGGCCGACGTGGTTGACGACGAAATCGAGGATGACTTTCATGTCTCGCTTATGCGCCTCGTCGACGAGTTCCTGTAAATCTTCTTTCGTCCCGAACTGCGGGTCGATCTCATAAAAATCTTTAATCCAATAGCCGTGGTAGCCGTCCGGCATATTCTCAAACACCGGCGTCAACCAGATGGACGTGAAACCGAGCGACTCGATGTAATCGAGCTTTTCAATGACGCCTCGAATATCTCCGCCATGGAAGGCTTTCGGGTCATCTTTGTCGACTTGGTCGTTGTTATCGGGATTTCCGTCAACGAACCGGTCGACCATAATAAAGTACATGCGTTCTTGTTCCCATGTTGCTGCTTCTTTCGCTCCGACAATTGTAGGAAACAAAAGAAGCGACAGGAGAACGAGCACGACGCCTCGCCTCATATCGCTTCCCCCTTAAGTGAGTATTATCCTTTCGTACCACCCGCAGTGAGACCCGAGACGAAGTAGCGTTGGAACATGAAGAACAAGAGCACGATTGGGAGGGCCGAAAGGACGGCGCCTGCCGCGAACAACGTGAAGTTGTTGTCGAACTCTCGAGAAATCATGTTAAAGAGACCAACCGCAAGTGTCTGTTTCTCCGGTGAACGAAGGACGAGCGATGCCAAGATAAAGTCGTTGAACGGGCCCATGAAGTTGAACAGGGCAATCGTTGCGACAATCGGCTTCGCGAGCGGCAAAATAATTTGCCAGAAGATACGAAGGTGACCGGCACCATCCATCCGAGCGGCTTCATCGAGCTCTTTCGGAATCGTATCGAAGTAACCTTTGGCGAGATACGTGTTCATCGGAATCGCCCCGCCGGCGTACAGCAGGATGAGCGCCGTATGCGTGTCAAGAAGACCGAGCATGTTCAGGAGCACGTAAATCGCGATGATGGCAACGAATTGCGGCACCATTTGCAAGACGAGGAACAAGATGAGCGAGTTCTTCCGTCCGACGAAACGATAACGCGAGAATACATAACCGGTGATCGTAACGAGAATGACCGCGAGTGCCATCGTGATGAAGGCAATCTTCAATGTATTCACATACCATAAACTATAATCTGAAATCGTTAGATCAAACAAGTTTTTATAGTGAATGAGCGTCGGATTGTCCGGAATGATTTTCGACGTGATCGTACGTCCCGGGTTGAACGACGTCCCCACTACCCAAAGCATCGGATAAAGGATGATGATCGACGCCAACGTCAAGATGACATAAGAGAGCGCCAGATTGATTCGTTTTTGTTTTTTCATATCAAATCATATCCTCGTCTTTGAAAGATTTTGTCCGACGGAACTGGATGACGGCAAGTGTCATGATGAAGAATGACAAGATGAGCGTGATCGCAGCCGCAAGTCCGTATTGCGGGTTGGCACCGAGAGACAATTTGTAAATCCATGAGATCAAGATGTCGGTACCGCCGGCCGTCTGTCCTGGCACAGCTGGTCCCCCACCGTTGAAGAGATAAATCAAGTTGAAGTTGTTGAAGTTGAACGTGAACTGCGTGATCAAGATCGGTGCTGTTGCGAACAAGAGCATCGGCAACGTGATCAAGCGGAACTTATCAAAGATTGTTGCGCCGTCAATCGTCGCGGCTTCATACAAGTCACCCGGGATCGACTGCAACACACCCGTCATGAGCGTCATGATGAACGGGAAGCCTAGCCACCACTGAATCAAGATGAGCGCGCTTCGCGTCGCCGTCGGGTCCGTCATCCAACTGATCGGGTCAAGCCCGAACGCCGGGAGGATCGTCGTGTTGAACACACCGAACGATTCGTTGAACATCGAACGGAAAATCAAGATCGTGATGAACGCCGGTACGGCCCATGACAAGATCAAAATCGAACGGAACAAGCGACGGAAACGGAGTCCTTCTTGGTTCAACAGAACCGCAAGGAAGATCCCGATCGCGATGACACCGACCGTTGAAGCGACCGTCCAGACGAGCGTCCAACCGAGGACGCTGACGAACGTATCACGCCAGATGTCGATTTGGAAGATGCTCGTGAAGTTGCTGAATCCGATCCACTCGACGAGTTTCGCCGGTGGTGCGTTATTGTAGCGGTAGTTCGTGAAAGCGATCAAGAACGTGAAGATGAGCGGTAAAACGACAGTGAAGACGAGCAAGATGAGTGACGGGATCAACATCAAGTATGGGAATCCGTGGTCACGCAAGTTGCGAAGCTGCACTTGGAACGTTGGCACGTTTAGGTGCTGATCACGAATGCGACCGACTCGGTATGCGTCACGAATGTTCCAGATGTAAAACGCAATCCCGAAGAACAGTAAGATTAATGCGACAATACCTTCTACCATCAAGAAGATGGAGTGGTCGTTACGAGGTCCTGCTACTTCGCCAAGCGTGATCAATCCCCAAAGGCCACCACGGTCGCCAGGTCCTGCGCCCGCGCCTTTGAAAAAGAGATCGTAGTTTACTGCGAAATAAGACATAATGACGATAAAGAAAGCGATCGCTTTCGCACGTTGATTGTTATAAAACTGTCCGGCTCCCGGAATGATCGAGAGTAATGCGGCGTTCCGGGCATGGTTGGTCGGTTTGTCCGGACGTTGATCCGGCGTGTTCGGTTTCGGAATTGAAGCCATCCTCAATTTCTCCTTTCAATTTGAGCAAATCAATCGAGCAAGCGTTTGCTCAATTCTAGAAAATGAGGGGGAACGCCAGTTGGCGTACCCCGTCATTTCAGTTCCTTATTGGTTGTTCGCTTGGATTTGTTGCTCGATGACTTTCACAGCATCGTCAGCTGATTTTTGTGCATCTTGCTTGCCAGTTGCAACGAGCTGAAGTGCTTGTGCCATTGGCTCCCAAACTTGTCCCATTTCAGGAATGTTAGGCATTGGGATCGCGTTTGTCGCTTGATCGAATACCGCTTTCGCTACTTCGTTCGACGTGATTGTCTCGTTCGACTCGAGTGCTGCTACTGGTGGGATTTCGTTGTATGTTTCAAACATTGCCAATGCGTTTTCTTCATTCGTCAACTCTTGAAGGAACTTTTCAGCCCACTCTTGGTTTTCTGTGTAAGCTGAAAGGGCATATGTTTTCACACCCATGAACGTCTTGATTGGCTCACCGTTCGGAAGTGTTGGCATTGGAGCCGCTCCGAGATTCACGCCTGCTTCTGTGTAACTAGCTACAGCCCATGGTCCGTTCATGACTGAATGAGCTTTCTTCTCAGTGAAGAGTTGGTCCATCGCTTGACCACCAGACTCTCCGATCAATCCTTTAGGGAAGAGACCTTCTTCGTACCATTTACCGATGTATTCGAATCCTTCAACCGCGCCTTCGTTGTTCAAACCGATATCCGTTGGGTCGAGTGCGCCACCGTCCTCTTTGAACACGTATCCGCCGAATCCAGCGACAACACCATGTGCGAAGTAGAAGTTATCCCAAAGTGCGAGGAATCCGTACTGTCCGTCAGCTTTCACATCGTTTGATAACTTGTAAAGGTCGTCCATAGATGCTGGAGCTTCAGCCAGCAAGTCTTTGTTGTACATGAGAACTGGTGTCTCAACTGATTTTGGATATCCGTAAGCTTGACCATCGAACATGACAGCTGATTTCGCAGAGTCTGTGAACGCGTCAAGTGATCCTTCGTCAGCGATTGGAGCCAAGTGACCTTGGTCTACGATTGTACCGATCTGGTCGTGTGGTATGAGCACGATGTCTGGACCTTTTCCAGCCGGACCGTCAAGCGCAAGCTTGTCTTTTTGGTCTGTCATCTGTACTTCGACAACTTCAACTTTTACGCCATGCTCTTCTTCGAACGCCTTCGCAACTTCTTTCGTTGTTTCAGACTTGTCGTTGTCTTCCCAGATGACGATCTTTTCAGGTTTGTTCTCGCTTGAAGAACCACCTTCATTCGTCGAACCGTTGTCCGTACCGCCACCACATGCAGCAAGTGCACCAAATGCGAATACTGCTGTTGAAAGTCCTGCTACCATCTTTTTCATCTTCATGATGAAAAACCTCCCCAAGGAAATTAGTATGGTCAGATTTGCGCAACCGCGCTGAACGACTGATTTTATTCAAATCCGCTACGAAATCAGTCGCTCAGTGAAAACGTTTGCATCCTCACCTCAATTTTTATTATACAGTTGTGTAAGCGTTTTACAAGTCTTTTTTTTAGGATTTTTTCTTGCCGTTAACCCATTTATCTCTTTTTTAATTTTTTGTCGTCGTTTCTTCAATAATTATCGTGATGTACGATTGACAAAATGTAAACGCTTTATTAACCTTTGCTTGAGCAAACGTTTTCGCAACTGTTGTTTCATTTCAGAATCGACAGTGTAAAATGGTTATATCCCCAATAGAGAAAGGAACGATTTCACTTGATCAAAGAAGCTATTTACCATCGCGCCATGTCCCCTTTCGTTTACAAGTATGACCGGGAGACGATTCACATTCGTTTTCATACAAAAAGAAATGATATCCAATCGGTTGACTTAATTTGGAACGATCCTTACGACTGGCACTCGGAAGATCCGGCCATGTGGAACTTCGACCCGGACAAGCCGAGCTTCTGGCGGACGTTCGAGACACCGATGGAAAAAATCGGCCACGATGACCAATACGACTATTGGTTCATCGCCGTCAAACCTCCTTTCCGTCGTCTCCGCTACGGTTTCCGTCTTCATGACGGTAATGAGACGGCCGTATTCACAGAGAAAGGCTGGTTCGAAGACAAACCGCTCGACGATACCGGTTACTACTTCTGTGTCCCGTTCATCAATCCGATCGACATCTTCCACGCCCCGTCTTGGGTGAAAGACACGGTATGGTATCAAATCTTCCCGGACCGCTTCGGAAATGGTGACCCGTCGCTCAATCCAGAAGAGACGCTTCCATGGAACAGCACCGAGCCGACAATCACAAACTTCTTCGGTGGGGATTTCCAAGGGGTCATCGACCATATCGACCATCTCGTCGACCTTGGCATTACCGGTATTTATTTCTGCCCGATCTTTAAAGCGACGACGAACCATAAGTACGATACGCTCGATTATATGGAAATCGATCCTCAGTTCGGGACGAAAGAGAAATTTAAAGAACTCGTCGATTTGCTTCATGCGAATGGCATCAAAGTCATGCTTGACGCTGTGTTCAACCATGTCGGTTACCATCATCCGTGGTTCCAAGACGTCGTCGAGAACGGTTCCCACTCGGAGTATCGGGATTGGTTCTACTTGCGCGACTTCCCGATCGAGACGACGCCGAAGCCGAACTACGACACGTTCGCGTTCGAGAAGAATATGCCAAAAATCAACACCGAGCATCCTGCGCTCAAAGCTTACTTATTAGAAGTCGCCCGTTATTGGGTCGAGGAGTTCGGCATTGACGGCTGGCGTCTAGACGTCGCCAACGAAGTCGACCACGCGTTCTGGCGAGACTTCCGTCGCACCGTGAAACAAGCGAACCCGGACGCCTACATCCTCGGTGAGATTTGGCATGACGCCCAACCGTGGCTTCAAGGCGATCAGTTCGATGCGGTCATGAACTACCCGTTCACGAACGCGAGCTTGAACTATTTCGCGCTCGACCGGACGACGGCATCACAGTTCCGCGACGAGTTGACGCGCGTCGAGATGATGAACACGATGAACGTGAACGAAGTGACGTTCAACTTGATCGACTCTCACGACACGCCGCGTGCCCTCACCCGGGCGAAAGGCCATAAAGGCAAGTTCAAACTCCTCATGACATCGATGCTCACGTATACGGGCAGTCCATGTATTTACTATGGAGATGAGATCGGACTTGAAGGTGAACAAGACCCGGGCTGCCGCCGCTGCATGCCATGGGACGAAGAACAAGAAGACCGTGAGTTGTTCCGTTTCACGAAGAAATTGATTCAACTGCGTAAAGATCACCCGGTACTTGCCAATTCAGGCACGTATCGCTTCAACCTTGTCGATGACGAAGACAACGCCCTCATCATCGAGCGTTGCACGAAAGACGAGACGTATTTGATATACTTCAATAACTCAGACACGACGTCGGTACTCAACCCGCTCGGCCATACAGGAAGCGCTTACGACTTGCTCAACGACCGCGATTTGGACTCGCTCGAAGTCGAACTTGCCCCGTACGGAACAGCGATTTTGAAGATGAAATGATATTCCTCAAACACCTGCTTCGGCGGGTGTTTTTTTGTTGAAAATAATTTACCAAATCCCTTTCTTTTTCATTTCAAAAGGAGTAACATGACATTTGTGAATTTTAAATCGTAAATATTTCATAGAGAGAATTGTAGAAACAAGGGAGAATACACATGCCGAACAAAGACACCGAACAGCTCAGTTTATTTAAAATATCGTGGCCGATTTTCATCGAGCTCGCGCTCCATATGGGGACCGGGATCATCGCCACGCTCATGCTCGCCCATTATTCCGATGCCGCCGCCTCCGCGGTCGGGGTCGCCAACCAACTGTTGAACGTCTTCTTGATCGTCTTCAGCGTCACCTCGGTCGGAGCGACCATTTTGATCGGTCAAGCGATCGGTGCCGGCCGGATGAAGAAGAGCCGGGACTTCGCTCGTTCCGCCGTCAGCCTGAACATGTGGCTCGGCGTCGTCATGGTGACGGTCGTCTTCTTGTTCGGTGAGACATTCCTTCGTCTCTTCGGTTTGTCCGACGAGCTGTTCGCTCACGGTCTGTTGTTCTTACAGATCGTCGGTCTGTCCCTTTTCACCGAAGCGCTCATCATGGCATTGAGTGCCGTGTTGCGTAGCCACGGTATGACGAAACATGCCATGCTCGCGACGCTCCTCATCGACGTCATCACGGCGATCGGGGCGATGCTTGCCGTCACGGGCTGGTTCGGCCTGCCGGTGACCGGCGTCGCTGGTGTCGCTTGGGCCATCGTCATCGCCCGCTTCGCGGCGATGGTGCTCTTGTTCTGGATCGTCAAACGGCGTCTCATGCTCCGTTTCCCGATCAAAGAATTGATTCGTCCGCAAGGTGACGACATCAAGGCGCTCCTCCAAATCGGAGTGCCGTCCGCCGGTGAGAACTTGTCATATCAGTTCTCCCAAATCATCATCACCGGGTTCATCGCCACGATGGGAGAAGCGTCCCTGGCCGCCCGTGTGTACGTCATGAACTTGTCGATGCTCGCTTTCCTCTTCACTGTCGCCATCGCACAAGGGACACAGTTGCTCATCGCCCGGGACATCGGCGGGAAACGGTTCAAGGAAGCCTACACTCGTGCTGTCCGGACGCTGAAGATCGCCATGTTCTCTTCACTCGTCGCGTCGCTCGGCCTCGCCGTCTTCGGGAAGTCGTTGCTCGGCTTGTTCACCTCGAACCCGGATATTATCGCAGTCGGCATTCCGATTTTATGGGCGACGCTCATCCTCGAGCCTGGCCGTGCCATGAACATCGTCCTGATGGGCTCGCTCAAATCGGTCGGCGACGTCCGGTTCCCCGTCATGATCGGGATCGCCTCGATGTGGGGCGTGGCCGTCGTCTTCAGCTACGTGTTCGGCCTCCAAATGGGGCTCGGCATTCTCGGCATTTGGCTCGCCTTCTCACTCGACGAGTGGTTCCGCGGCTTCTTCGCCTTCCGTCGCTGGAAGTACGGGACGTGGCAACAGAAAGGGTTCCAGTTCGAAGCGAAACCAACTTCATAAAAAAAGAGAGCGGCTATCCGCTCTCTCAGATTGTAGACAAAGTCACGTTTCAGGCGAACTGAAACGTGACTTTGTCGTTTTCGGGCCTTGAGGCGCTCTGCCCGAGCCCCTTTTTCAGGCGGGCTGGGCGTTCTTCCATGCCCAGCCCGCCATCTTCTTGAGATTGAGGGCAGCAAAAGTAAGCATCGCCTGCATTGAAACTTTTTCAAGTCCCCGGTAACGGGTCCAACGCATGCCATGCTTCTCTTTTGCGTCCGCAAACACGCGCTCGACCGTTTGTTTCCGACGGTCATAGATGTTGCGGTTCAGTTCGGTGTGGCGGAGGTCTTCGACCTCGTCCATATAGGGTTGCCAGAGGTGTCGTTCGATGATCCGCTGATGCTTCTGGCTCTTCGTGCACTGCTCGAGCAACGGGCAGTTCACACAAACGGTGGGATTTGAGACGTATTTACGTTTCCCCTCGCGCATCGTGGTGCTGTACGTTAATAACTCGTTGTTCGGGCAGATGTAGACGTCATGGTGCTCGTCGTAGATGAAATCTTTGGTCTTGAAGGCGCCCTTCTTGCCCTTCGGGCGCGTGTACGGGAAGACCGGCAGGATTCCACGGTCGATCAGCAATTTGGCGATGGCAGGGTTTTTATAGGCGGAGTCGGCGGCGACGGCGAACGGTTGAATCAGACGGTTGGAGACCTTGTCGAGCAGATCTGGGAACGCGAGACTGTCATGCACGTTCCCTGGTGTAACGATGGCACCGAGCACGAACCCATGGGCGTCGCTCGCCGCATGGACCGAGTAAGCGAACTGCTTCTCACGCTCACCTTTCACGTAATATCCACTCTCAGGGTCTGTCGTACTGACCTTGATCTCCTTCGTTTCCTCCGCCTGATTCTTTTTTGGCCCCAAGGGCTTCTTTCCACTTTCTTCGCGATCTCGTTTGACCTCGGCATCTAGTTGTTCCTGATAGTGCTTCACCTCTTGGCGGACGGTCTTCTTGACGAGCTTCCGCTTGTTCGCGTTCGCCTTAACGTGTGTTGAGTCGACGAACAGGACGGCGCGATCGATGAACCCGGCGTCCGCGGCCTGTTCAAGGATGTGATAGAAGATGTCGTCGAATAAGTTCGTGTACTGGAAGCGACGCACATAGTTCTTCCCGAACGTTGAAAATGTGGCACCTTGTCCGTGAACCCGAACCCGAGAAACCAACGGTACGCGACGTTCGTCTCGATCTCACGAATCGTCTGACGCATCGATCGGATACCGAACAGGTACTGAAGGAAGGTCATCTTGATCAGGACGACAGGGTCGACGCTCGGTCGCCCGCGGTCCTCAGAATATAGGTCCTCCACGAGCGGATAGATGAACCCAAAGTCGATCACCGCCTCAATTTTTCGGACCAGATGGTCCGCTGGCACGAGCTCGTCGAGCGTGACCATCTCCAGTTGCGTTCGATTGGTTTCCGATTCTGTTAATTTCCTGATCATCCGATTCGCCTCCATGACTGGTTCTCTACCTCTCATTATAAAAAAGGAACGAGAGTACGAAAAGAGGGATTGATGCGTAAACCGACCGAGGGCACGGCGAGACTTCTAGGGGAATAGCAAGCAAAGGGAGACCCAGCAGCGACAATGTCGCGATGCGGCTCCCTGCTTGCCCCAAGAAAAGCGAGCTGTGCCCGGTCGGGCAAATAAAAAGACTGCAGACAATGTTTTGTCTACAGTCTGAGAGAGCGGCTATCCGCTCTCTTCCGGCTGCAGACAAGATTTGTCTGCGGTTTTTTTATTTTTTGCGAGGTAAACCGTTCTGCTAATCCGACTGCCTATTGTGTTACTTCTTCGTCAAGAAGGCGTGCATCGCTTGCCGATGGATGTCGGTCTGTCCGCATTTTCGTTGCCACTGAATCTCTTCTTCGAGCCCCGCTTCGAACGATTCGGCACGGAACAGCGCCTTCATTCCTTCAACGGCGACCGGCGATTGTTTCGCGAGCGCCTCGGCGTACTCGGTCAACGCTTTCGTGTAGACGTCATCTTCGACGAGCTCTGTGACGAGACCGAACCGTTCCGCTTGTTCCGCGTCGATCGTCCGCCCGCTCCACATCCAGCTAAGGGCAAGGTCAGGGCGCATCAACCGCTTCAAGTGATACGGTCCGCCCGCATCCGCGACGAGCCCGATTTTAATGAACGCCGAACTGAAATTCGTCGAACGGGCCACGATGCGCACATCGGCGGCAAGCGCGAGGCTGAGCCCCGCACCGGCGACGACCCCATGGATGCCGGCGATGAGCGGTTTCGGGCATGACGCGAGCGCACGTACGAGTGGATGGTACACGTCTTCTAAATACGTCCCGTAATCGGCATCGCTCTCAATCGTCAAGTCTTGGCCGGACGAGAAGGCCCGCCCTTCCCCGACGAGCACGATGACGCGCACGTCCTCGTCAGCCACAAGATCCTGCATCGCCTCGGCCGCTTCCTTCAAAAGCGTCTCGTTTAACGCGTTCAACTTTTCGGGCCGATTCCATTTGAGCCAGCCTACCCCGTTATGGCGCGTGATTTGAATCGTTTCCATGTTCAACGTCCCCCTTTTAATAAATGAATCACTGTTCATTTCGCTATTCCCCATTCTGTCTCCTTCCTGTCACGAAAACTTTGCGAGTTCGATTGCCCGACACTGCCACTATTTGCTATTCTTAGAGGAGTCATTCATGGAAAGGGTGGGCTTGATGCAACTGACGAACGCCGCTCGGCAATTGAAGCAACGAAAGATCCCGTTCACGTTCCATACGTACGACGTGGATCCATCTGACGTCTCAGCCAGTCACGTCGCCGCGTCGATGGGCAAGCCTCTCAACCAATTATATAAAACGATTTGCCTCGAGAATGAACAAAAGCGCCACGCTTTCTTCCTCATCCCGGGGGATATGGACGTCGACTTGAAAGCGGCGGCGAAAGCATGGGGAGCGAAGAAAGCCTCTCCGGTCCCAATGAAGGAACTCGAGGCGCTCACCGGATACATCCGCGGAGGCGTGTCACCAATCGGGTCGAAAAAACCGTTCCCGGTCTTCTTGCACGAAAGTGCCAAACAGAAAGAAACGATCATCATCTCAGCCGGAAAACGCGGCGCCCAACTTGAACTTACCCCAGACGACCTGCTACGTTTCACCAACGGTCGCTGGTTCACTCAATGAAAAAGATGGAGGCAATATTATGTGGAAAGAAAGAATCCGGTCCTGGGTTCCTAACTCGTTTACGTTCGGTAACTTATTTTGCGGCGTCATCGCCATCGTTTACGCCGCACGGGGCGATTTCTCGAACGCGACGCTCTTGATCATCATCGCGATGATGCTCGACAGTCTCGACGGTCGGCTCGCCCGCATGCTCGGGGTGGCGGGCGACTTCGGGAAAGAACTCGATTCACTCGCCGACGTCGTCACGTTCGGCGTGGCTCCGGCCTTGCTCGCCTATTACACGTTCTTCATCGACTACGGCAACTACGGCCTATTCTTCGCCGCCTTGTTCCCGTTATTCGGAGCGTACCGTTTGGCCCGCTTCAACTTGTCAGCGACAAACGTGACGGCAAGCTATTTCTCAGGTGTTCCGATCACAGCTGCGGGTGGGCTCCTCGCCGTCGTTACGACGTTCGGCGATCGCGTCAGCGAACTGCTCACACCAATCTTCTTCACCGGCCTCGCTCTACTCATGGTCAGCCGCGTGCGGATCCCGAGTTTCAAAGACGTCCCGTTGCCGCGCCACTCGTTCATCATCACGGTCAGCCTCGTCTACTTGACGTATATGATTTTCGCAAGATGGAAGGAATGGCCGTCGTTCTGGTTCATCGCCGTTACGTTCTACGTTCTCTTCATCGCCTTCTCGTTCGTCAAAAAACGAAAAAGTATGGCTAACTGACGAGCTCCTACAACAGGAGCTCGTTTTTTGTGCACGCATTCATTAGACGCCGGGTAGAAACCTCTTTAGAATGGTAAGAGAGGTGATGAAATGAAAGTTTATCCATGGATTTGGAAATGGTTTGTCGTTTGGTATGGGATCGGCCTCATCTTGGTCGGTTTCGATTTACTCCCGAGTTGGCTCGAATGGGCGAACCCGGTGTTTTTATGGCTTGCCGGTGCCATCGGGGGCTGGGTCATTGCGGACGGGGTCCGTCACGCCCGCTACATCGTCCCGTTCATCTTTTTCGGATCGATCGCCGTCGAGACGCTCGGCGTCAAAACGGGATTCCCGTTCAGTGAATATTTGTACGCGGAGGCGTTCGGGCCGACCGTCTTCGGCGTCCCAATCACGATCGGCGCGGCTTGGCTCGCCGTCATCGGGGCAAGCTTCGCCGTCGCTCGCTTGTTCAACTTCAAACGCCGAACGCTCTGGCTCGTCCCGTTCCTCGCCGTCTGGCTCGACATGGCGATCGATCCGGTCGCGGCGAACGTGAAAGGCTATTGGGAATGGGCGAACGATGGCTTATATTATGATATCCCGACACAAAACTTTGTCGGTTGGTTCGGTTTGTCACTCATCTTTTCTTGGCTCCTCGATCGGTATGAGGTCGAGGCCGAACCGCTCTTGTTGACGCACGGACGCTATTTGTTCGTCATGCTGCACGCCTTGTTCGGCGTCACGGCGGTGAACGCCGGCTTATACGGTATCGGCGCGCTCAGCATTGTGACGGCCGGGGTCATCTTCATCGAACGGAGGGTCCGACATGATCGAAGCGAACAAAAAGAAATGGTTCAATGATGTCTTTTCCGTTTTCGTCAAAGAGCGTCAAATCCGTCCGTTCTTCCATACGGTCTACGTGCGCGCTGATGACGTCCCGACGCCTGGCTTATTCCTCGCGACCCACAGCTCGTGGTGGGACGGGCTCATCTTATTGATGTTGAACGAACATTACTTACGCCATGACGTCCATGTGTTGATGGATGAGGACGGCTTGCGCCGTTTCCCGTTCTTCCGCCACTTAGGTGCGTTCTCGATTAAGAAAGGAAAACTGTCCGACGTCCGCGCGTCACTCGCCTATGCCGGATCATTGTTGAATGACGGCAAGTCGGTCTGGATGTTCCCACAAGGACGTGAGTACCCTCAAGAACATCGTCCGCTCGAGATCGGCACCGGGGCGACGATGCTGCTCACGAAACCGGACGTGCGACTATGCGCGATTTATTATGCGTTCGAATCACACGCCGCACCGGTCGTCTATGTCCGGTTTCGCAACCACCGTGTCGTTTCGGATACACGCAGGCTACAAAAACAAGAACTCGCCGAGGCGCTCGAAAGATTGTACGACGACACGCGGGCTGACGTGATCTCAAAATCTGATCGCTACGTCGCACTGTTTCCGCCAAAGCGCAGTCTCGCCGATTGGACGGAGCGTCTGCTCGAGATCGCGAGGGGGTGCCGATGATCATCTTCTCGCTCACCCTGCTCATGCTCGTCTTCACGCTCGTCAACTTACTTTTTTTACGACCGCTCACAGCACCGGTGTCCGCCCCGGCCACCGCCGTCTGTATCCCGCTTCGTAACGAAGAGCGGAACGTGCCGAAATTGATCGCAAGTTTGAAAGCGGCCCTGCCGGCAGGTTGTCACGTCTATTTATACGAAGATCGTTCGGAAGACAAGACGTATGAGGTGCTCCTCCGTGAAATCGATAACGACGAACGCTTCACCATCTTCCGCGGTGTCCCGCTCCCGAAAGGCTGGGCCGGCAAAGTGCACGCCTGTCACCAGCTCGCGTCACGGACGGCCGAACCGTTTCTTCTCTTCCTCGATGCCGACGTGACGATCGACCACTCGTTCATCGGCCGCATGCACGGGACGCTCATCCGCGAACAGGCCGTCTTCTTGTCCGGCTTCCCTCGCTTCCCGACTCCGACTTGGCTCGGCAAACTGCTCATCCCGATGCAACACGTCTTGATCGCCCAACATTTGCCGCTGTTTTGGCGAAAAGTGCGTCACCCCGCTTTCGCGGCCGCGAACGGGATGAACGTCCTTGTCGAACGGAAGAGTTATGACGACGTCGGCGGCCACGCCTCGATCCACGACTCGTTGATCGATGATATCGACCTATGCCGGGAGTTCAAACGCCGAAAAAAAGTGACATCACTCGTCCAAGTGTCGCCTTACATCACGTGTGACATGTATGCGACGAATGAAGAAGTGTGGAACGGGTTTTCAAAAAACGTATTCAAGGGAATGAATGAATCAATGGGCATCGCCCTTTATTTCTTTATGTATTACGGTATCCAGTTGTCAGCGTTTGTCGCGCTCCTCTTCCGACCGGATCTCCTATCGCTTGGAGGGGTGCTATTCGTCCTCCTCGCCAGACTCGCCATCGACTTGAGATCCGGCGGACGATTTTTTTGGCTCCATCCGTTCAGCCTCATCGCTTACTTGGCTCTCTTGTCGAGCGCGGTCATCCGAAAATGGAGACGACAACCGATTACATGGAAAGGCCGAATGTACCCTTAGAAAAACGTTAGGAGGCAGAAAGCCATGAAACAGATTGCCATCATCGGAGCCGGCCTCGGTGGCCTTAGCGCCGCCGTCACGCTTGCGGCTCGCGGTTACGACGTGACCGTCATCGAAAAAAATGAACACGTCGGGGGCAAATTGATGCCCGTCATCACGGACAACCACCGGTTTGATTTCGGTCCGAACACGATCACGATGCCGGATGTGTTCCGTTCCGTCATCCGAAACAGCGGGGCCAACCCGGAAGATTACTTCGAACTCGTCAAACTCGACACGCATACGGTCAATCATTTCCCGGACGGGTCGACGCTGACGTTCCACTCGGGACGCGAACAGATGGAAGAAGAGATTCGGCGTTTGACCGGGGACAAAGCCGACAAGAACCAACTCGCCGAATACTTAGACGAGGCCGAAAAGTTGTTCGATATCGCGAATAACCGCTTCTTCACCCGAATGGAGACGAAGATGGATACGGGCCTCTGGGCGGACATGATGAAAGTCCACCCGCTCACAAGCCTGCACTCACTCCATAAAAAATACTTTAAGGACCCGCGCATCATCCAAGCGCTTGACCGCTACGCGACATACATCGGCAGCAGCCCGTATGTGACGCCGGGCACGTTCGCGCTCATCTCTCACCTCGAGCTGAACGACGGCGTCTACTATGCGAAAGGTGGAAATTGGACGATTGCGAAAGGTTTCGCCAAACGGGCGAGCGAGCTCGGTGTCGAGTTCAAACTCGGTCACGAAGTCACGAAGATTGAAGTGTTGAACGGAAAAGCCCACGCCGTCGTCATCGATGACGAGGAAGTGTTGTCGTGCGACGCGGTGCTGTTGAACGGTGAACTGCTCACCCAATATCCGCGCCTCGTCGAAACGCAACATCGTCCCTCGTTCCCTGTGCCGACACGGGACACGGTCGAGCCGTCCGTCTCGGCGTTCGTCATCATGGTCGGACTCAACAAGCGCTTGAACTTGGCGCACCATAACGTCTATTTCTCAGACGACTATGAGGCCGAGTTCCAGGCACTGTTCGAAGAAGAACGTTACGCTGACGAACCGACGATCTACATCTCGAACTCTTCTTACACCGACCCGGCGATGGGCGAGGGTGGTGACAACTTGTTCATCCTCGTCAACGCCCCGGCCCATTTGACCGACATCGATGCCGAGACGTATGAACATCTGATCCGCCGTCGCCTCCGCCGATTCGGCGTCGAGTGGGACGATGCGGACGTCATGTATCACCGTCGCGTCACCCCGCACGACTTGACGCGTGATTTTTATGCGTATTACGGGGCGCTTTATGGGACGTCTGCCAATTCGAAAAAAGGTGCGTTCTTCCGTCCGTCGGCCCGCTCGGAAGATGTCTCGAACATCTGGTTCGCAGGCGGTTCGACCCATCCTGGCGGTGGTAGCCCGATGGTCACGCTTTCAGGACAATTGGCCGCCCGCTCGATGTTAGAGGACATACCTCTGACAATTTGAACATTTTGTGAACAAGAGATTCGACACTTGTCGACAAGTTGCAGACGTGATAATATCATATTCGAGTTCAAGCAGTTTTGTAACGTTTGTTACACCTGTAGCGATCGAATGGCTTCCCCGAGCCAATCGCGTTTTGAACTTGTCACACCCGAGAAAAAGTGATGAGCGAGTTTCCCCACTCGTATGCCGTAGCTGGATCAGCATGCATCTGATGTTCCCCCTTAGTCCATCAAGCATCCTGGTTCAGCGAAGATGCCCCATCGTGTCATTCCCCATGAGACGAGGCACATCTTTAGGTGTTCATCACAAGCCGATCCGTTCGTTTCCCCGATGAACGGGTCAACATAACGCTTACGCCACTTTTGGTCCCCCGCCAAAAGTGGTTTTTTTGTGCAGAAAAAAAGCGACCGCATAGGCGGTCACTCACAGTCTTGCTAATAGCTTTCCTTTTTGAAGCGTCGACACATATGCCCGCTTCGTGAAGACGTCGTACTCGTTTTGACGGGCCGCATCCAATATGCCTTCGTATAACAGTGCCGCGGCCTGGACGGGCTTCCGGCTCGCCGGCGGGTATAGCCGGTGCGTCTTCCGAGCGCTCGCATAGAGCATTTCGGCCCGCTGTGCGAGCGTCTCCCAGACGTCGATGAAGGCAGGTGATACCGTGCGTGCCAACAGATCGGCTTCGGTCATGCCGTGTCGCTCGAGAACGTCACGGGGCACATAAATGCGGTCCCGGTTCAAGTCTTCACCGACGTCACGCAAAATGTTCGTCAATTGCATGGCGATGCCGAGGTCGATCGCCCCTTGTCTCAGTTCAGCCTTCATCGCCTCTTCCGGACGTGGCACGAGGATTGGCAACAGCATCAAGCCGACGGTGCTCGCCGCATAATAACCGTATTGCTCCGTCTCCTCGAGCGTCGCGTAGCGCGACTTATGTAAGTCCCACTTCATGCCTTCAGCAAGTTCAAAGAACGGTTCGACGTCCATCTCATACCGTTCCCATACGTCACGGAGCGCCACCCATAAAGCGTCCGTTTGTTCGGCTCCCGTCAAAAAGTGGTCAAACGCTTGCAAAAACTCCGCCAAACTTTCTTCCGGCCGATCCGATTCATCCACTGCATCGTCTAACGTTCGACAAAACGCATAGACGGCCGTCACAGCTTGGCGGTCAGGCTTTGAGAGCAACGAGAAGGCCCGATAAAACGTCAACGAGCCTTTCTTCATGATTTCCTCACATTGACGATACGCTTCTTGTGTCGTCATGGTACGCTGCCCCCATTTCTTCTTCCATTCTCTTCACTAACAGTTGCGATCCAATCATGACGATCGGGACCCCGCCGCACGGATGGACCGAGGCACCGACGGCGTAGAGCCGATCGATATGCGCGTACGGGCGCGCCTGCGGCTTGAATGCTGCCGACTGGGCAAGTTTCGGGGCGATGCCGAAGCTCCCCCCTTCAAACAACCCGAACCGTTCCGCGTCCATCGGGGTACGAACTTTCATCTCGAGGACGCGGTCGGTAAAGTCAGGCACCATCGCCTCGATCCGCGAGACGAGATGATCGATCGTCCCGCTCGCTTCAAAGTGTTCGCGCTCTAACTTGCGCGGCACCGGCACGAGCACGTAAAGCACACTCGTCCCGTCCGGCGCGAGCGTCGCATCGATGCGTGACGGATTGAACGTATACATCGCCGGATACTCGCTTAGTTTACCATCTTCGAAGATTGTTCGCATCGAACCAGCAAAATCATTCGGCAAATCAAATTGATGAACGGGGAGGTCGATGTCACCTGTTACGGTGAAGTACAGGAGCAACGTGCCGCTCGACGGTTCATACGCTTTCGGTTTGACGCCGTCAATGAGCCGTTCCATGAGCGGGAAATCACCGTTGACGACGACCGCGTCGTACGTCTCACGCACCCCGTCCACAACGACTGCCTTGGCCTGAGCGTTCTCGACGATGACCCGTTCGACCGCGACGTTCATGTTGAACGTGACACCCCGCTTTTTCAGCTCTTGTTCTAATTTCGTCGCCAAGGAGAAATATCCTCCTTTGACGTACCAGATGCCTTCTTCTTGTTCACGATACGGGATGAGTCCGTAAAGTGAAGGTGTCGCATACGGGTTCCCACCAATGTAAAGCGTCTGGAGGCTATAGGCGACGCGCAGACGTTCGTCTTTGAAGAAGCGTTTCATGTTCTCGTGGGCGGTCTCGTACGCTTTCAACCGCATGAGGAGGAGCAACAGTTTCGGTTCAAACAAATCCGACTTCGCCTTATACCCACGGTCTAGGAACGTCTCAAATCCGATTTGGTATTCTTCACGCTTTTGCCCCATGTAGCGGCGAAACCCGTCCCCTTCTCCGAACATGCGCTCCACTTCTTCGGCTTGGCGCTCGATGTCGCGATACTTGTAAAACGTCGTCCCGTCTTCGTAGCGGAGACGATACAACGGGTCGACTTCGAGCAGTTCGAGCTCTTGTTCCGGGAAGCCCGCTTCTTTCAGCTGGCTCTTCAGCTTGCTCGGCAACAACACGATCGTCGGGCCTTCATCGACGCGGGCCCCGTTCTCAAACTCGACGTAGTTGAGACGGCCCCCGACGCGATCTTCTTTCTCGTAAATCGTGATGTCGAGCGCCGGATACTTATGGGTCAGCAAGAGGGCCGCGTAGAGCGACCCGATGCCGGCCCCGACGAAACTAATCTTCATTGACCGACACCTGCCCGGTCACGAAGCAAGTTAGCCGTGATGCGTGCCGACTCGAAGATCGTCGGCAGGCCGCTACCGGGATGCGTGCCACCTCCGACAAGCCAGACGTGGTCGAGTTCTTCAAACTGGTTGTGCGGACGGAAGTACATCATTTGTGACAAGTTATGCCCTAAGTTGAACGTCGCTCCTTCGTACACCCCGAACGACTCCCAGTCGTGCGGCGTGAGCGCCTGCATTACTTCGATATGATCGCGGACGTTTCGATACGGTGAACGCGTCTCGAGCGCGTCGAGCACACTTTCGGTCATCTTCGCCTCGAGCGTCTCCCACGGCAAGTTGGACAAATTGTTCGGTACCGGGACGAGAACGTATAAAGAAGACTTGCCGGCCGGTGCGAGCGTCGGATCGATTCTTGACGCGTTTTGAACGTAGAACGAGAAGTCGTCGCTCAACTTCAAGTCTTGCGTCATGTCTTTCACGTTCCGTTCATAGTCGTCAGCGAAATGGATCGTATGGTGGCCGACATCGTCGTACAGCCGGTCGAGCCCGAGATAGAGCATGAACGTCGAGCACGAGTAGCGCTTCTTCCGCAGCTGTTTCGGACTCCAGCGTGTGAGCGTTCCGTCCGGGACGAGCGATGTCATCGCATGGGCAAAATCCGCCCCGATGACGACTTCGTCAAACGCATAATGGACGTTGTTCGCGACGAGCCCGTTCACACGCTTCCCGTCGAGCAACAACCGGTCGACCGATTCGCCAAGACGAATCGAACCGCCTTCCTCTTCGACGACGCGCGCCATCGCCGTACAAAGCTGGTTCACACCACCGATCGGGTGATGTACGCCATACGCATGCTCCATATAAGATAAAATCGAGAATCCACCCGGACAGTCCCAAGCCGACATGCCGAGATATTTCGCTTGGAACGTGAACGCGTATTTTAACTCCTCGCTCGTGAAGTATTCCGAGAGCACGTCATAAAGCGACTTGCCGATCGATAGAAACGGCAACGCCTTCAACACGCGCGTCGAGACGTAGTCCGTCAACTTGTCGTGCGCCGTCTGCAGAACCGGCATCAATTTCGAGAGCTTGATCGCCTGCTCAGCCATGAACCGTTCATACCCTTCCCCGTTGCCAGGGAACTGCGCTTCGATCGCCTCGTGCATCTCGTCGCGGTCGGTCGTCATCGATAAGACGCGTCGTCCCCGGTCAAAATATAAGTCATACATCGGCTCAAGCCGTCTCATATCGACGTAGTCGTGAAGGTTACGTCCCGTCTCTTCAAAGATCTCTTCTAAAATGTAAGGCATATTCAAAAAAGTCGGGCCACGATCAAACGCGAACTCCCCGACTTGTAGACGTGACGTCCGTCCACCGACGAACGGCTGTTTCTCGAACACGGTCACTTCCACACCCCGACTCGCCAATATCATGGCGGCGGCGAGGCCTCCTGGCCCGGCGCCGATGACTGCAACTCTTTTATCCGACACGTTGAACAACTCCCTATGTGAATAGTCTCTTATGCTTCTACTCCATTATAGAAATGAGTCGAGACAAGTTCAAATCTGAATCGGCTCGCCGTGTGTCCGCGATGTGTCAAACGCCTCGCTCGGCGATGACGATATACCAAGAACCTTCTGGGATGAACGGGATGAAACGGACGTTCTCGAAGCCGACTTGTTCCATTTGGCGACGGAGCGCGCGAATCGTCGGGAGCGGGTATAAATTGTCGTGAAGGGTCATGAACGCATTGAACGCCGAGGCGAACCGGGAACCGAGCGGCGTCTCCGCAAGCGGGGTGACGAGGACGGCCACACCTTGCTCGTCCAGGTTTTCGAGCATGCGTCCGAGCAGCTCGATCCGTTGTTCAGGCGAAAAGTAATAGAGCATGTTGTTCATCATGACGGCATCGAATCGCTCGTCGTGGTCCCATTCCATAAAATCGGCCACTTCATATCGAATCTCGCCCGTATCGTCTTGTTCCCGCGCTTCTTCGATGACGTCTTCTTCTAGATCGATGCCGGTCAACTTCCAATCCGGCTCGAGCCCGTGGAGCTTGCGCAAATAGCCGCCATGCCCGCAACCGATATCGAGCATCGTCTTGACGTCGGCTTGACGCAGCAATTGCTGCACGATCGGGAAGGCGACCGTCTCGACGAGCGTCGACGTCTGTGCGACGACTTGTCCGTGCGTCGCCCCATCGAACGTTTTTTGTTTGCCTGACTCCAAAAAGTCCGGGTAGGCGATCAAGGCAGGGATATGAAGCTCCATCATCTCTTGGAGCATGAACCCGATGCTGCGCTCGTCCTCGTGCGACAGCTGGTACTTCAAACTGCGGGTCGGGTAGTAACGCCAGCCTTTCTTCTTCAGATGACGGACGGCGACGCCGACGTCGAGCCAGCGCTCGAGTGCGAGTTTTGTCAGCGGCTGTTTCAAACGGAGCGTCATTTCCGCGTAACTCGCCCCCCCTTGGAGCGCATCAAATAAACCGTACTTGTATCCGATATAACCGTGCCATAGCGGCAGGAACGACTCAGTCTGTTTCATCCATCTCCGCGCGTGGAGCACGCGCGACCATTCATTCATCTGTTGATCCATCGTTTCACCTCATCATCGTTATCACTGATTTTTTTATTTTCCCCTAATAATTTGCGGACAAACAAAAAAATCCCACTTCGATGTGCGAAGTGGGACGTACTTTAAATAAAGTTACTGAAAAACGATTGGCCGTACGGCAGCGCGTAACCGATGAAGATTGTCACGAGCGACAGGACCGCAAAACCGCCGAGCATCGCACTCGCAGGTTTTTGTTTCTTCATGCGAATGAGCGCCATCTCACCGAAGATGAGCGTCAAGAGCCCTACCGTGATCTTCACGTGGTAGAACATGCCGCCGCCGTTCAATTTCAAGTACAAGTAAAGTCCTGTACCGAATGCGACGAGAAGCATGAGGCGAAACGCCATATGCGCGATCTTACCGCTCTTGTTACCATTTTTGTAGCCGATGTAGGCGACAGCGAACAAGACGAGGAGTAAAATCCAGCTCGTCACGTGTGTGTGTAGGAATGCAGTCAGTGGCATCCAATAATCCCCCTTTTAGTCATATACAATCCTTATTGTACACGAATAAACCGGTGACCGGTCAAGCCGGGACAGAAAAAGAGAGGTATGCGGCCGCATACCTCTCCAATATTGCCAATCAAGCAGTCGTCTGCGCTTCTTCACGGACAGCATGTTCATAGCTCGGGATGACGACGGTGAACGTCGATCCTTTATGCTGCACCGATTCGACATGAATCTGACCGGCGTGGCCTCGGACGATCTCCTGACAAATCGGGAGTCCAAGACCTGTACCGCCAATCTCACGGCTATCCGAGTTATCGACACGATAGAACTTATCGAAGAGGCGGTCGAGTGCCTCGCTCGGAATCCCGATCCCTTCGTCTTTCACTTTGATCGACACGGACTGATCGTGATGGGCCAATTCGATTGTGATCTTGCCACCATGCGGTGAATACTTCACGGCGTTCGAGAGCAAGTTGCTCATCAACTGCTTGAACTTCTGACAGTCAGCGAACAGTTCGTACGGACGGTCGTCAGCAGTCACGAGTTCAAACTGATGCTTCAATGACGACGCTTCATAGAATGTCATCATGTCACGGATGACCGGCTCGATGTCGAGCTGTTCCCGGTCATACATCTGGCTTCCGGCTTCCATACGCTGCACGTCGAGGAAGTCGTTGACGAGATGGGTCAACCGCTCTGTCTCCGCGTGGATCGTCTGCAAGTATTTCGCTTGTTTCTCGTTTGGCAACTGCTTCTTGACCATGAGCTCGGTGAACCCGTAAATCGAAGAGAGCGGTGTGCGCAACTCGTGCGAGATCGTCGAGATGAACTCACTCTTCAAGCGCTCCGCCTCGGTCTCGCTCGTGATGTCACGGAAGACGAGGAGCGTCCCTTTCGACAGGCCGCCGACGACGATGCGTTCGGCGTACATCTGCAAGTTCATCTCCCCTTTGCGGATCGAGAAGCTGACGCTGTCGTGCGGGAAGTCGTCTGTGAACAGACGGTCCGTATATGTCACGAAATCATCTTCTTGGTCGACCGTCGTCGCGATCGTCTCACGCCATTCGTTCCATGACAGTTCGGCGAGTTCTCTCGACGTGATGTCGTCAAGCTCTGGGAACATCTCATAGAGCGGCCGGTTGACGAACACGTCGTCGGTCGAGTGTTCGACGTAGATGACCGCCTCGCGAATCGAATCGAGAATCCGTTCCGTCTTCCCTTTCTCTCGGGTCATCTCTTCGAAGAGACGCATCCGGAGAAGTGAGAGCGACAATTGACGTGCGAACGACATGATGTCGCCCATCTGCGTCTGCGTGAAGCGGTCTTTGTAGCGGACGAGATAGATGAACGCGATGATCGAGTCGTCCGTCGGGTCGTGGACCGGGACGGCCGTCTCGTACATATAGTACGGGTACGGGAGCGGGTGGTCGCTCGCGACTTGTTTCGACGAATGGACCGTCGTCCGAAGTGTCATCGCCCGCGTGAGCACCGAGTTCTCACTGTCAAGCAACTGACGCGTGAGCGTCTCGTTCAAGCCGTGGCTCGTGACCGAGAACGATCCCGTCGCATCGACGAAGACGAGCGCCCCGACTTCGGAGTCGGTGATGGCGACGAGCTTCTCGATGATCTCTGGATAAGCCGTCAACGAGTCTCGGGCTGCGAGCGTCTCCGTCAATTCGTTACGGTACGCCAAGTGCTGCTCGTTCTGTTGCGTCTGCTCCAAGATCTCTTCGAGTTCTTGTTGCTGAGCTTGGAGCTCTTCTTGCTGGGCGATCAACTCTTCTTGTTGTGCCTGCAACTCATGGTTCTTCTCGATCAAGTGACGTTCGTTGTCACGAAGCGTCTCCGCCATCTTATTGAACGAGCGGGACATCGTCCCGATCTCGTCTTCCCGATCCATCTGGTCGCTCAAATCGACGATTTCCCCTTTGAGCAGACGATCAGATGCGACCGCGAGCCTTGAAATCAAACGCGATTGGCGGCGTAAGAACGGCTGGACGAACAAGAGGATCAAGACGGCGAACGAGACGATGCTCGCAATCCATAAGAACTGTAAAATATTATTGTTTTGTCGCCATTCGGCGTATACGATTTCTTTCTCGCTGTTCATGAGCGTCTTGTAGTCGGTGAGCGACGTCTCGATTTGTTGAATCGGTCCGAGCGTGTCGATACCTCGTTCCGGACTGAACTGAATGGCACCTTGCTCAATTAAGCGCTGTGCCGTCGGGAGCGATGCGACCGTATCTGGGTCGATGAACGTCTCGCTGACATCCCCTTCGCTACGAGATTGTCCGTATTCAAGTGTGACCGGTAAAATCACATCGAAGTAAAAGTCATGGAAGTTTTGCAGGTCGTCCGCAAAAATTTCACCTTGCCGTGTCTGGACGACGCTCTTGAACCAATTGATTTCTTGTTGGAACTCGTTCTCTTTTGAGCGGGCTCGCTCCAGCGCTGCCGTATCGCCAAACAATAAATATCCACGTGAATCATACTGGGCAGCTTGCCACTCGTCCCATAGCGTGTTCAGTCGACTGATGCGCTCGTCGACTTCGCGCAGACGGGCCTCGTTCGCTGCGAGACGATCCTCGACGTACCAGTAGGCAATCCCTGAGCCGACCAAAGCGACCACTAAAAACGAATAGAGGACGACCATGATGTCACGTCCGAGTTTTTGTTTAAACCATCTGTTCAATTCACGATGCCTCCTATGATCTTCACCAATTCAAGTGGACTAAACGGTTTTGAGATAAAGTAATCGACTCCAATCTCATTCGCGCAATCACGATCAGATTGTTGACTTTTCGCCGTCAACATCATCACTTTCGTATGTTGACGTCCTGGCAACTTCCTTACTTTCTCGATGACTTCGAGTCCGGTCATCCCTGGCATCATATGATCAACGATTACGAGGTCGTATTCGTTTTGTTCAATCAAGCGATATGCTTCGAGGCCGTCTGGTGCCTCATCGATGTCGTAGCCTTCGTCTTCTAACGTATCTAATACGAGCATGCGTAATACTTCTTCATCTTCTGCGAGTAGAATTTTTACCATGACGATTCCTCCATTTTCATTCCATCTCATTATTTTAACGGATTTATTTCATAATCACAAAACAAAAGGCGTACGGTTTATAACCGTACACCTTCCAACGTACTACGTCTACATTATAGTACAACAACATCTTGTAAGTCTAACGAGTAAATGAGCGTCTGGCCGACCGTGATGCCCCAAATCGACTCGATCGCCTCACGGTACAGCGACAACTGGACCGCATACCGGTCGACGAGCATGTGAGCCGCCGCTTCGCGGGACGCGCTCATTGATAATACCGAATCCGATTTGTAGTCAAGCAAGACGTACATCTCTCCGTTATCGTACAGACAATCGATGATCCCTTGGATGAGCACGCGCTCGTCCGTGAACGTCTCGTTCGGGTTGACGCGCTCGGCCGGTACCGTGTACGTGAACGGCAACTCACGCCATGCGCGACCTGCCCGAAGCGCCTCTGCCAAGGCTTGCCCGACCGGAGCGTCAAAGAACGTTTCTAGATCCGGGATGGCGAGTCGTGCCGTCTCTGCTTCGACCGGGCTCAACATATTGTGATTCTCGAAGCGGTCGATTTGCGGTGCGATCGGCTCGTTCGGGTCGATCAATTGGAACAACAGGTGCAACGTCGTCCCGCGTTCGGCACCGGTCTGTCGCGTCTGTTTCCATTTCGGCTCCCGATACGGTGTATCGGTCGGCCGGAACGTCTCTTCAAACGCCGCTTGTTCAAGTTGCAACGCCCGCTTCAATTCTGTGACCGTCTGCTTCGCTGCCGTCTCTGTCGCCACTTGGGCCGGGTAAATGTAGTCGAACGCACGGCGGACCGTCTCGGTCACTGCTGCTTCTCGTTTGACCGGGAAGTCGATCGCCTCGAAATGCTTGACGTGATGGAGCTGGGCCATCATCTCTTGCAGTGTCGCGACTTCGGCCAGGTCCTCTTCCCCGATGACCCGATACGTCCATCTCGCCGCTTCCGGTGTCCCCGACAAGGCCGGCAATCCGAACTGTTCGAGGAACGGCGCCGACCCTTCTAATTTCAAGAGCGCCGGGGCGACCCAGTCAAGATACGTCTTCGCCTCACGCCGTGCGTCGGCCGCAAGTGTCGCACCGGTCTGTTCGACATGGAGCCAATCGTTTACTTGTTTCGCCGGATCGGCTACGGTGCCGACCAAGATCAATTTTTCTTTCGCCCTCGTCAAAGCGACGTACAAGACACGCATCTCCTCGGCTTTCATCGTCCGATCGAGGTCGCGGCGAATCATCTCCTTGACGAACGTCTCGGTGCGTGTCCGCGTGACGACGTCAATCGCGTCGAGTGAGATGCCGTATTGTTTATGGAAGATGACCCGTTGCATTTGATCGCGTTTGTTGAACTGTTTCCCGAGCTGGGCGACGATCGTCACCGGGAACTCGAGTCCTTTTGATTTATGCACCGTCATGATCCGGACGACGTTCTCTTCTTCCCCGAGCGAACGGGCTTCCGATAGATCCTCACCGTTGTCTTGTAACCGGTCCATCACCCGCAGGAAGCGATACAATCCGCGATAGCCGCTCCGTTCATAGGACAAGGCGCGGTCGTAGAGCGCCTTCAAGTTTTCTTGACGTCCTTTCCCGCCCGGAAGACCCCCGGCAAAATCATAAAAGCCGGTGTCGTTGAACACTTGCTGAATCAGTTCCGATAAGCTGTGGTTTCGGGCGAACGTACGCCACGCCGACAGCTGATCGAGAACGGTGCCGCATTTTAAACCGAGATCATCTTCTTCGTCCGCTTTCATCTTAAGGGCGTCAAAGAACGAATCTTCCGACTCGAGTCGGATTTTGGCCAAGTCTTCATCCGTGAAGCCGAACATCGGGGAGCGGAGCGCCCCGGCGAGCGGGATATCTTGCAGCGGATTATCGATCAGCTTGAGGACGGCCAGCATCATCCGAATCTCAGTCGCTTGGAAATAGCCGCCGTCAGAATCGGTATAGGCCGGGATGTTGTATTGTGTCAAGATGTCCATCAGTTGCTCGACCCGTTCCTTCTTCGAGCGGACCAAAATGACGATATCCCGGTATTCGCAAGACCGGAGCATCCCCGTCTCGTCATCCGTCACTTTGAACGGCTCCTCTCCGGAAACGAGTTCTAAAATCCTCGTCGCGATGGCGCGCCCTTCAAGTTCTTGTTTGGATAAGTCACGGCTCTGACCGTTGACGAGGATGAGTTCCGGGTTCGCTTCGAGCGCTTCATATTCACGCCCGGGGACGAGACGAGCCGCCTCATCGTATTCGATTTCACCGACCTCCTCATCCATCAGTTGGACGAACAAGTCGTTGATGCCGTGGAGCACCTCGGCCCGGCTCCGGAAATTCTGCGACAAATCGATGCGCTGACCGGAATCGGGTTGTTTGAAACGTGTCGCTTTGTCGATGAACAGACGCGGTTCCGCGTGTCGGAACCGGTAGATCGATTGCTTGATGTCACCGACCATGAACAAGTTACCGCTATGTTCGGCTTCATTGCTGACGAGACCGATGATCGTCTCTTGAATCTCGTTCGTATCTTGATATTCATCGACGAGCACTTCGGCGAACCGTTGCTTATAAAGCGACGCGACCGCCGAGGGTGCCTCGCCTTCCCGCAAAATGGCCAGGGCGTAATGCTCCAGATCACTGAAGTCGACGAACGCCCGGTCCCGTTTCGCCTGTTCGTATGCAGTCGCGAACGTCCGGACCGTCCGGACGAGCGTCTCGACGAGCGGACGCTGTGACACGAGCGCCTCGAGATGGTCGGCCCCGCTCACGCTCGCCTGTCCGAGGGCGTCGCTAAATTTTTTCTTGGCTTGGTCGTAAGCCGGCTTCAACACCGTATGGTAAATGTGATGTTCGTCTTGCCGTTTGACAGGTTTCATCGACCCGAATTTGACGGCACGGGCGGCCGTCTCGAGTTCGCTCCACGTGAGCGACTCGGCCTCGACCTGATCGAACGGGGCGATGGCGGTCAAGACGTTCTCAGCTTGCGCTTCGTACCCGGCGAGCCGTAGCTCGATGCCGACGCGGCGTAACTGCCGGAGCGCCCGCTCGATATCGGTGAACAAGATACGACCGAATTCGATTAAGAGCGGTTCCTCGTCCGGATCCCCTTCAAAACGATAAAGGGCGGTCAATTCATCTAAATACGCTTCCGGGTCCGGGAGCGTCCGGGCGTAATGATACAGCCCGAGGATAAGTTCTTCGATCTCACTGTCGCCCCGATCTGACGTGTACGCGTCGACGAGGGCGAAAAAGGCACGATCTTGCTTCCCATACTCGTCTTCGAGCACTTCTTCGAGGACATCGTCTTGAAGCAACACTAAATCGCGCTCCTCGGCGATTTTGAACGCCGGGTCAAGGTCGAGCAAGTAGTAGTTCTCGCGGATCACCTCTAGACAGAACGAGTGGATCGTCGTGATGAGCGCCCGGTTGAGCATTTGACGTTGCCGTCGGATGTAGTCGTTATCCGGGTCGTCTCGAAGTGCCCCGTCGAGCGCTTTGGCGATACGGCGCTTCATTTCGGCCGCCGCCGCGTTCGTAAACGTGACGACGAGCATCCGATCCGCCGTCAAGTCATCGTTCTCGTCGAGCAAACGGCTGGCGAGTCGTTCGACGAGAACCGCCGTCTTCCCTGAACCGGCGGCCGCCGAGACGAGCACGTGTGAACCTCTCGCATCGATGGCGGCTTGTTGATCATTCGTCCACTTCATCCGCATCCCCTCCTAATCTTGACAAGACGTCATCTTTCTCTAGTTTCTTCAATTGTCGCGGCGCATTGGCGAGCGCCTCGTCGAAGTGACATACACTTTGGTACGGGCACGTTTGACACGGCCGGCGCTCTTTGTACTCATATGGTTCGACACCGATCGCGCCGTCGTACATCGCCTCGGCACTCGTTTCGGCGACGTCGATCGCATGGTCCATCAGTTGCTCGAGCTGCGGCGGGGTGACAACTTTTTTCGCCGTATTCGAATCGATTGTCCCGTCTTTTTTGTATTTGACCGGGATGACGATCGACTTTTTCGTGTCGCCCTTCGCCGTTCGGTCCATGACGTCGAGCACTTCCGGGTCATCGACGAGCAGTCCTTGCATCTGATACGACTCGAGCACTTTCCGCTTCGTATCCGCGTCTGTTTCAGCCGGGGTGACGAGCGGGCGGTGGACGTGGAAATAAAGAGCCGCCGCCGGAGCGACGTTCTCTTGCGTCCAAGCGTCTGCCTGCTCGATCAACACTTTCAAATAGATGAGCATCTGCATCGCCAGCCCATAATATATTTCAGCGAAGTCGATATCACGCTTGCTCGACTTGTAATCGACGATGCGGACGTAAAGCTGGTCGTGGACCTGTGCCGTGTCGACCCGGTCAATCCGGCCGACGAGTTCGCACGTCGCCCCGTTGCTGAGGGTGAACGAGACCGGCGGGAAATTGCCGCTGCCAAACGCGAGCTCGAACGCTACGGGATCGAACCCGTCCCGCTTCGACTGTTCAATCAACACTTCCGCCGTCTTGCTGACGACGTCCGTCAGTTTTTTCTTCAAGTAGCCGTAACGGTTTGAACTCATCAAGATCGCATGTTGGATTTCTGGCGTGACAAGCTCGACGGCTGACTCAGCGAGCGATGCACATTCGTCCCGGCTGACGTCACGCCATTCTTTTCCGTCCATCTTCACCGTCTGAGACATGTGTTCGATCGTCCGGTGATACAAGTTACCGATATCCGGCGCCTCTAACCGGTACAGACGGCGTTCCTTCAAGCGCAAGCCGTAGCTGGCGAAGTGACGGAACGGACAGGCCTGGAACGTCTCCAGGCGCGAGACGCTCGCCCGAATCGAGTTCGTGTAGAGCGATTTCGCGACGTCTTTCGATAGCGGATCGGGCACGTTCTGATAAAACAAGGCGCTCGTCAGCAGACGAATCCGTTCACGGCCTTCAGGATGCCGCAACAGTTCGTTATAGACGGCAAACCATGTGTCTTGAATCGGATAATGTCGGCTCAACCGTTGGAGCTCGAGCGCTGTCACCGCCGCCGTCTGGTTGACGTTCGTGATGAATCGGAGCTGTTCAGCCGGTCGATGCTCACCCGCTTCCGCGAAATTCGTCTTGACCGGCTTCCCGTTCAAGAGCTTCGCTTTCAAGTCGGCGACGAAACCGGCTGGCTGAATCGCCTTCCCGCTCCGGTCGACCAAGGCATAGCTCACATACAACCGATGGCTCGGTGCTGTCAATGCTTTATATAGGTAGTACGTCTCATCATCAAACAAATGTTCCGTCGCCTTGCCGGCCCGGACCCCGTTCTCGTGCATAAAGTCGAGATCGTGATCAGTCAACAGCTTCGACTGCGTCGCGACGAGCGGGATTTGGTCTTCGTTGGCGCCAAGCAAGAATACGACTTTATTATCGATCAAGCGTCCCCGCACGTAGTCGGTGACCGTCAACTGATCGAGGGAAGGCGGGACGAGCGCGTAGCGAAGACTGTCGAGCCCCGTGTCCATCATTTGAAGGAACAGCTCGGTCGATAGCGTCTCGTCTGGTGCTGCCGCCTCAAGTTGTTCGAGTAGGTGGAGCACGGCATCCCACACTTGCGTATGTTCACGCGCCTCGATCAACCTTGCCTCCTCGAGCGCCTCTTCCCGCCAATACGCCAAGCAGGAAGCGACCTCGATCCGCTCTAGGAAGTGATAGATCGCGTGCGTGTACGCTTGCATCGTCTTCGCCGCTTTCAAGTCGGCAAGCAGCGGGTCGAACGTCTCGACGACGGTCTGGCGATAGCGATTGAGCGACGCCTCGAGGTCGAGTTCCTCCCCTGTCAGTTTCGCCTCGTCCTCGGCGCGCCGTTTCAGTTGCCATTCGTCATGCCAATGGTAATGTTTGATGCCACGTTCGATGACGAACGCCTCGAGCCGATCGACGGACGTACGTCGATGCTCGGCGTCGAGCAAGATGAGCTCGGTTTTAAGCGCCCGAAACACCGGTTCTTCCCGGTATCCACGCAAAGCGACCTCGATCGCCGCTTTCAGTAGTTCGACGACAGGATGATCGAGCATCGGCTGCCGTTCGTCCAGGAAGAACGGCAACGCCGCCTTCTGGAGTGCCTGTGAGGCCAAGTCGCCGTATTCTTCGAGTGAACGCGACACGAACGCGATGTCCCGATACCGGAAGTTCTCTTCCCGGACGAGCCGCATCACTTCTCGTACCGCCGCCTCGACTTCGACGGACCGATCGACAGCCGCTTCAAGTGTGACATGGTTTTCTTCTCGTGTGTACGGTGCTGCCGTCACGTGACCGAACGTCGCCTCGAGGTAAGCGAGGCTCGGGTGGGTGAACCGTCGCACCCCTTCGTGTGGCACATCGGTCGCACGGATTTGCCGTTCGGCGAGCAGCTCTTTGAACCGCATGATCGTTCGCTGCGTCGGTCCAAAGAGCGGATGTGGGCGATAGAGGGATTCCGGGTCGATCGTCAACAACACGGAGAGCGGCGCTTTTTCCGCCAAGGCAGTGAGAACGGCGAGCTCTTGCTCGGAAAACTCGTTGAACCCGTCGACGTAAAACTCGGTGCCCGCAAGGTCGACTTCGGGCAACAGCCCGAGCATGACATTGAAGTAGTCTTCGGCGTGGAGTGCCTTGCCGGCTGTCATCGACAAGAAGCCTTCGTACAGGATCGATAAGTCTTGAAGCTTCAACGCGCGGTGCTTGTCTTGCTCGCTCAGCCGAAGCAACTGTTCCGGGTCGACTAGCCCCCGCTTCAACAGCGTGATCAAATCATTCAACTCTTCATAAAAGCCATATTGGTTCATCGTCCGGCGGAACAGCGTCAGCCGTTCCTCGTTCATCTCGACGACACGGCGCAACAACAGGTGCGTCCCCGTCTGGTCTAAAAATTGCTCGGTCGAGATGCCGTGATCGCGCATCATTAAAAAGGCGAGACGACGCATCGACAGTACTTGCACCCGGGTCGACCCGGTCAAGCCGTCGGTCATCGCCATCTTCCGTTCCATCTCAAACGACATTTGATCCGGGACCAACAAATAGATGGTCGGTCCGCTCGGGTCGCGCTTCAGCTCTTCGATGATGCGCCCAATCATCCATTCGCTCTTGCCGCTGCCCGAACGTCCGACGTGAAAAGTGACCGTCATTTAGGCGAACACCCCTTCCCTTTTTTCTTTATTATGACGCATCCACATCCGTTTGTAGAGGGAAACCTCCTCTCAACCTTGGAAGAAAAATACCCAACCCTTCTCAGTCCCATTTGGCGCTTGTTTCGATTAGACTAGACGTATGAGGGGGATGAGCAATGAGTGCATACGAACAATTCGGCGGCGAACGCGGCGTCTCGCAACTCGTGGAGGCGTTTTACGATCTCGTCTATGCCGATCCAGTATTATTGCCGCTGTTTCCAGATGACAAAGAGCGGGTAAAACAACATCAGTTTGAATTTTTGACACAGCTGCTCGGAGGACCGAAGCTGTATACGGATCGTCGTGGTGGCGGCAACTTGGCGATGATCCATCGGGACCATCCGATTTCTGAGACACACGCCGGGCACTGGCTCGGTTGCATGGAGCAAGCACTGAAGACGGTCGATGCGCCGGAAGCGGTCAAACGCCAGTTGTTCCATCGATTGATCATGTCGTCGTCGAACGTCGTCCGTGTCTGCTCGCACCATTTTGAGTAGTCAGCCTTTCAAAAAGCGGGTATGATAAGAAAGTAAGTAAAGGAGGTCGTTGTCATGACAGAAGAAGAGAAGAAAGAAGCCGTTTCCTCTGAGGAAGAAACGGAAGAAGTCGAGCCTACGGCTGTCCTCGCCGATGCACTCGATGAGGACGAAGAAGAGGATCAACCCGAAGAAAAGAACATGGACCACATTAAAGGTGTGTTCAACTATATGCATGAGAACGGACGGGAGTATCGGGTCGTCTTTTATAACGACCGTAAAAACCTCGTCTTCCGCGAACTCGGGAACGGAAAAGTCGAATTCGTCGGCCGTTTCACGGACGACGCATACGATGAAGAAAACGAAGACGAGATGCGCGAACTCGGTGAACGTGAACTGAACCGCATCCTCGCCGACCGACTCAAATAAAAAATCGCCCGCGGGCGATTTTTTATTTTTTCTTGTTTTGTTTTTTCTTACGGAGCGCATAAATCGCACCGGCGATGCCTCCGGCGACCGCAATGCCGGCCATGACCGGAACGAGCACTTTCTTCGTCGGAATCATCTCTCTCACCCGCTCATACGGCGTCGGCACCGACAGTTCGAGATGTACGGCCGCCTCCCCGTGACCGTGTGCCCGTGCTTTGCGGGCCGCATCGGTGATGACGACTCGTCCCGTCGTATAGCGACGGTTGCCATGCTCATCCGTATATGGACGGCGAACCCGTTTCACACCACGCACCGTCTTGCCTCGAGCGGCATCCGGACGGACGACACGTTCACTCGTCCATGCCCGTCCCCCTGTCGCACTATAAGCCGGGCGAATCGTCCGGCGATTTAACCATGTGTATGAATCATTCATCGTTGATTCCCTCCAATATTGTGAAGTCCTTCTCTTATTATACCCATAGAGCATCTCAAAAAAACATCTCTCCCGTTACCGAAGCAAGAAGACAGACAAAAGACCGGCACGACGGCCGGTCTCAAGTCATTCCGTGAACGGTTTGTCACGGTGGCGACGTTTCGCCAAAATCAAGTAGTACGCCGGCACGAGGACGAGTGTCAGAATCGTCGAGAACATGATCCCGGAGACGATTCCAATCGCGAGCGGCTTAAAGAGCGGGTCACTGCCGAGGGCGACCGGCAACAAGGCGACGACCGCCGTGAGTGCCGTCAGCAAGATCGGACGGATCCGGGCACGGCCCGCCTCATACACGGCCGTCGTGACCGCCATCCCTTGGCGAATGCCCTGCTCGATGAATTCAAACAAGACGACCGCATTCCGAACGACGATCCCGGCGAGCGAGACCATCCCCATCGAGGCCATGAAACTAAACGGTGTCTGCGTCACGAACAGACCGACGACCGCACCGGCGATGGCCAAGTAAATCGTGAACAAGACGAGTAGCGGCAAGGACAACGAGTTGAACTGGAACGCGATAATCAAGAAGATCAAGAACAAGACGACGACGAACAGCGTCGCGAGTTCAAGGAAGAACTCGTTTTGTGTATCACTCGACCCGGTCTGGGCGAATGAGATCCCATCGTCAGTCAAGCCGGCCTGTGCGTCTTCTAGCACGCGGTCGACGTCCGACTTGAACGCTTCCTCGTCCATCCCTTCGGTCGGATAGATGCGAAGCGTGACCGTCCGCTCTCCGTTCTCCCGTGGGATTTGTTGAATTTGCTCGGTCGTCGTCTCCGTGACGAACGTACTGAGCGGAGCGACCGGGGGACCTGTCTCTGCCTCGACCGGAACGAGAATGTCGTCTAGCGCGAGCGCCTCACGATTGGCTTCGGCATCGATGACGATTTTAACGTCCCGTTGCTCGATTCCATCATCGAACGTACCGATCGGGACACCGTCCGAGACGAGACGAATCTGATCGCTGATCGTCTTCGCCGTCACACCGGCCGACGCCATCGCTTCACGGTCGAGTTCATACGTGAGCGTCTGGAACGGCTCTTTAATGTCGTCGAGAACGAGGGCACCGTCAATCGCCTCGAGCTCGGCTTTCACCGTGTCCCGGGCGTCAACGAGCTGGTCGATCGTCTCCCCGCGCATCGTGAACTCGACCGGAGCCGAAGCCGGCGGTCCTTGTTGCTGCGTTTCTAAGAAAATTTCCGCATCGGGATAATTTTCACGCAGTTGGGTCGTGTAACGGTCGATCAGTTGAATCGCGTCGATTCGGTCATTATCGACGCGGACGACGATTTGTCCTGTGTTTTCCCCTGACTGGTCAAGCCCGCCCGTGAACAGGCTCGGTAGCCCGCCACCAGCGAAGACGGACGTCTCGACGACACCGTCTACGTCTTGGAATTCGGCTTCCATCTGTTGCAAGCGGCGTTCCGTCTCTTCAAGGTTCGTCTGGACCGGGAACGTGACGCTCGTCACGACTTCCGGCCGGTTCGCCGCCGGGAAGAACTCGAACGGCGTCAATAAGATGAGACCGTAGAGTGCCGTCGTGATGACGAATCCGACGAGGCCAAACGTCCATGGCCGTTTCGCGACGACAGGGAGCAATTTGTCCGCATAGAAGTTACTCAACCGATTGAGCGGTCCGCCGAGCCATCCCGGCTCGCGTTTCGAGACGCGGACTTGCTTCCGGTTCAACCAATATTGCGCGATCGGGACGAGCGTCAAACTGATGACCATCGACGCGAGCACCGACAAGGCGAGCACGGTCGGAAGGGCCCGGATGAAGTTCCCGTTCGCTCCTGAAAGCAAGGTGAGCGGTAAGAAAGCGAAGACGACGGCGAGCGTCGACGTGACGATCGACCCCCACACTTCCTTCGTTCCGCGAACGGCCCCGAGCATCGCCGAGTCCCCTTTCCGGTAGCGGCGCAAAATATTGTCGTTGACGACGATGGCGTCATCGACGAGAATCCCGAGCGCGATGATCGCGCCGATGATTGAGATTTGGTTCAAATCGACCCCGGTGAAGCGAAGCGGGATCAAAGCGAGCAAGAACGAGAGCGGGATCGCCAAACTGACGATAAGGGATCCCGTAAACGTCAAGCCAATCGTCGTCACGACAATGACCGCGATCATCGCAATCAAAAATTCGCGTGTGAGCGAGGAGAAGATCGCATCGACCGCTTTCGCCTGGTCAGAATAGGTGACGAGCTCGACGCTGTCGAGGTCCCCGACTTCCGAGGCGACGACTGCGTCGACCCGTTCCTGAAGCGTCGGGATGTCTTGGCCCGGCTCAATCGTCACCGTGAACGAGACGGCCGGCTTTCCGTCGAGCGAGACGAGATCGGTCACCGCTTTCGGCGCTTCCTCGACCGTACCGACGTCTGCGAGCAACACCGGCTCTCCTTCGAACGATCCGACGACGACTTGGTCCATGTCATTGACATTCGTCAGGCTATCGATCGCAAGCTGATAGATGCCATCTTCCGTCGATTGACGGCCGAGTGGCGTCGTCTTGTATTCTTCATTGATGGCCGTCAACACGTCCGGGAAGGCGAGCTGACGTTCCCCAAGCGCTTCCGAGTCGAGTGAGACGACAAACTCTGTTTCCGGAAGCCCTTTGATCGTCACGCCCGTCACACCGGTCGTACGTAACAGGCGTTCTTCTAACTGTTCGACGTTTCCTCGAATCGTCTCAAGCGATTCGCGGTCATCCGCCGTCAACAAGTAAGACGCGACTGGGAGTTGACCAACGGAATCGTTGACAGTCGGCGCGAGTGCCTCTTCCGGCAGACGCGACTGTGCATCCGACACGGCTTGGCGCACGTTCGCCTGGAGTTCGGATTTGTTCACGCCGTCCTCATATTCGACCGTGATGTTCGAGAACTCGGACGCCGAAAGTGATGTGACGTTCTCCACCCCTTCGATGCTCCTTAATTCGTCCTCGAGCACGCTCGTGACGTTTCGTTCGACCGCCTCAGCAGTCGCCCCTGGATATGGCGTCTGGACGAGCACGATGTTGATGCTCGTTTCTGGGATTTCACGCTTCGGCAATTGGAAGAACGTGAGCACGCCGACGATGATTGCGACGAGTAAAAACACGATGACGAGTTTTCCTCGCTCAATCATTTGTTGAAAAAACATATGGACCCCTCGCTTTCAGATAATGTGCAAATACACATATGAACTATTCTTCTTCATCATAGAGGGGTTCACATTTGATTTCAATCTTTACGTGCGGCTGAATGTGCTGTTGTGAATTCGTTTTTGGAACGCATAGGAGATTTCAATCGAGCGCTGTTTTTGACGCGAGACGGTATGGTCCGACACGTTCACTTCGACGGATTCGCCGGTCAAGAATTGGATGCGCGTCCCGTCCTGACAACGTTTAATATCGGTGACGTGCTGGAAATTGATCCACGCACAATCTGGACTTTCCTTGGCGATGGTCGGGAAAAAGACGGCATCCGCGTGCCAGTCCATGACGACCGGCGTCTTGCGATGCGGACCGAGCACGTATCGCGCCGCCTCGATTCGTCCTTGTATGCTCGACCCATAATAGAGACAGGCCGTCTCGAGCAAATGCATCGGTGAACCTTTCAGCCGATGTACCCCGTCTGGCTGATAGACGAGCGTCTCGGCCTCCCCATACTCGTTAAATACCGGAAGCAAAGCTCTAGTGTCATTCGTCAACTGCGTCATCTGTTCATCCTCCATACCGTTTAATGTGACTTACACGTTAGTCATACCAAGTTCTTCATCGAAGCAGCAAATCGTGTTTTCACATTGCCCAACTAAAAAACCAGCCGACATCGGCTGGTTTTTGAAAAATCAAGCATCTGAATTTGAATTTTGGATTGGTTTCAGCTGCGGGAAGCGGAATCGGACAGCAACTCCGTTCGAAGTATTTCCTAGCGTGACCTCTCCTTGATGGAGCGTCACGATGCGTTGGACGATGAACAGTCCGAGACCAAACTTCCCTTGTTTCCCTCGGGAGAACTGATGGAACAAATCAAGGTTTTCGTCGACAGGCGGACCGTCGTTTTTGATCGTGACGCTGATTTCCCCGCCCGTCCGCGCGAGTTCGATTTGGATCGTCGACTCGGCGTAACGGAGCGCGTTGTCGAGCACGTTCTCAAAGGCGACACGGATCTGTTCGCCGTCCCCTAACATCTCGCCGGCGTGACCGGTGATAGTCCAGTCCAGGTCACCGCGCAGCTTGAAGCGGGCGACGAGCAGTTCCATCAACTTATCAACGTTGATCGTCTCAAGCCGCATCTCCTGGCCTTTGAAGTACTCGAGTTTTGTGACGTACAGCAAGTCGACGACCTTTTTCTCGAGACGGGATGCCTCTTCGTCGATGACTTCAGCCGATCCTTTCAAGTCACCGGTCGGATAAATCCCGTCTCCGATGGACTGGGCATAACCACGGATGACCATGATCGGAGTCTTCAAGTCGTGCGAGATGTTTTGGAGCAACGCCTGTTGTGCCAAGTCCTGCTCTTGCAACTCTTGTCGCATCGCATCGATCGACCGGGCCAACTGCCCGAGTTCATCTTCGCGCGCGAGCGGCAACACCGTCTCCCATTGACGGTTCGAGATTTTTTCAACAGCCCGTTCCATCTCGACGATCGGTTTCGTCAACTCTCGTGACATCCACAACGCTGGGATTAGCGAGAGCAAGCTGATCACACCGATCAAGATCGAGATGCGCCAAAAGAGCGTCGAGACAAGCTCTCGGCGATAAGCATCCCATGCGTACGATGCCTGGTAGATGGTCGTCCCATCATACTCATTTTGACGGATGATGTAATAGACGTCTTCTCCATCGATCGTCGTCTGGTATTTCTCGATCTCCCCCGTCTGTTCGATCGCTTCGCGGTACATCCGGTTCGTCAGTTCGAGCGGGGCCGACCCGTAAATGATGCGTCCGTTCGGCAAGAAGATGAGCTGGTTGACGGAACGCGACTCTTGTTGCCTGCGGTCATACTCGATCGGATTACGCGGAATGTTCTCGAGCTCGTTCGTATTTCCAAGGTAATAATCAACGTCTTGCAACGTCTCATACACTTGCTCATCGATGAACTGGGCAATCGACGACCGGACCGTGAGCAGGATCATCAACGCGAGCGTGACGATGATCAACAGGATGAGCACCCATATCTTCCACATGAGCCGCTTCGGCTTGAGCTGCTCGAACATCATGGTTTGACGAGGCGGTAGCCGACGCCGTAGAGCGTCTCGAGTTCAAGACGATGCAATTTTTTCCGGAGCCGGCGGACCAAGTCATCGACGACACGGTCGGAGCCGAAGTAGTCGTGTCCCCAAACGCCTTCTAGAATCTGTTCCCGCGATAACGCCGAACCCGGGTGTTCTAGAAAGAGGAGCAACAAGTCGAACTCTTTCGACGTCAAATCGATTTCTTCGTCTTCATGCTTGATGAGACGCTTGTCCGGATAAATCGTATACTCTCCGTAGTCGATATGTTCGTTCGACTTCGACCCGTACACGCGGTCGATCAACTTCTTCACCCGGATGACGAGTTCGCGCGGTAAAAACGGCTTGGCGATATAGTCATCGGACCCCATCTCGAGACCGATGATTTTATCGATATCCTCATCGCGTGCCGAAATGAAAATCGTCGGCGTGTTGGCGTTTGTCGCCTTGATTTGTTTCAATAGTTGGAAGCCGTCAAGGTCCGGCAGCATGATGTCGAGCACCCATAGATCGGGTTCATCCTTAATCGCGGCCTGTGCCGAGACACCGTCGGAGAACGAGCGGACCCGGTACCCTTCTTGTTCTAAATATGTGACGAGCATTTTATTCAAGTTGATTTCATCGTCGACTAAGTAGATTGTGTACATCCGATTCACTCCTGCAACGTTTTTACATATCATATCAAATATTTATGGGTGAATGATGGGAATATCACCGCAAAATGACGGTCGAATGTGCGACAAGCACACAAAAAAAGAGGGTCCCCCCTCTCTATCGGGACGTCTGTTCCCGCAACTTTTGGGCAAGGAAAGCCGTGCCCCCGCTCAGGAGCGCCACCACACCGCTAATCATGACGAGTTCCATCACCATCCACCTTCCCATTGATACCGATTCTCATTATCACCTTTAATATAGCACATTTCGCTCATCTTGCCCAATGCAAAAAAACTCCCGCCAACTAGGCGGGAGAACGGATTATGCGTTTACGTCGTAACCTTGTTCTTCAATCGCTTCAATCAGCGTTTTCAACAATACTTTGTCGTTGTGGATCACATCAACACGATGGTCTTGCAGCGACACGATGGCTGATTCGACGCCTTCGAGCTCGGTCAAAGCCCCTTCGACCGCCGCCTTGCAATGATTACAAGTCATTCCTTCTACTTTCAATACTGTCTCATTCATGAGTTCGTTCCTCCTTGAGTTTTTAATCGCAACGCGTTCAAGACGACTGACACCGAACTGAACGCCATCGCCGCCCCGGCAATCCACGGTGCGAGCAATCCGGCGGCTGCGACCGGGATACCGAGACTATTGTAGGCGAGTGCCCAGAACAGGTTTTGGCGAATGTTTTTCATCGTCAGACGGCTCATCTCGAGCGCACGCGTCACACCGATCACGTCTCTACCCATCACGGTCACATCGGCCGCCTCGAGCGCCACATCCGTCCCGCTTCCGAAGGCGATGCCGACATCAGCGACCGCGAGTGCCGGCGCGTCGTTCATCCCGTCACCGACCATGGCGACCCGCCCTTTCTGTTTGAGCGCCTCGATATGGTCTGCTTTCTCGACAGGCAATACTTCCGCGATGACGTTCGCCTCCGGGATGCCGAGCTCTCGGGCGACGTCTAAGGCCACTTCTTGACGGTCGCCTGTCAAAACATACACGTGGCGTGTTTTCGCGAGTTGCCGGACGACGTCCCGACTGCCTTCTTTCAAGCGGTCCTTCAGCCCGAACACGGCTTTGATGCCAGAAGCGTCCGCCACGTACACGGGCGTCATCGCTTCCATGTCCCAATCCGGCAGCTCGAATCCGGCTTCACGCATCATTCGCACGGACCCGACAAGAAGTTCATTCCCATCGACGACGGCTTTCAATCCTCGCCCGGCGAGCTCTTCGACTTGCTCGACGTGACCGTCCCCTTCGAGCTTCCCGATTGCCTCGGCGAGCGGATGGGTCGACTGGCGTTCAGCCATGACGGCCTTACGTAAAAATGACTCGTCGCCGAACATCGTGACGACCTCGGGCGTCCCGTTTGTAAGCGTCCCGGTCTTGTCAAAGACGATGATGTCCGCCCCGTTCAACGACTCGAGTTGGCCACCGCCTTTAAAGAGGACACCTTGCTCGGCGGCGCGGCCGGTCCCGACCATGATCGAGGTCGGCGTCGCCAAGCCGAGCGCACATGGACAGGCGATGACGAGTACCGCAATCGAAGCCCGGATCGCCATATCCATGTTGCCGAGTCCGAACGCCCACACAGCGAACGTGACCGCACTGATGGCGACGACGATCGGTACGAACACGCCTGAAATCCGGTCGGCTTGGCGTTGGATCGGCGCTTTATCCGTTTGTGCCTGTTCGACGACACGCACGATTTGGGCGAGCATCGTTTCACTGCCGACCCGTTCGGCTTTTATCAAGACACGGTGCGAACGGTTGATCGTCCCGCCGACGACTTCGGCACCGACGCCTTTTTCAGAAGGAATCGATTCTCCCGTCAACATCGACTCATCGACGATCGTCTCGCCTTCGATGATGCGTCCATCGACCGGCACTTTCTCACCCGGACGGACGACGAGGACGTCGCCGACGTTGACGAGTGCGACCGCGACCGAACGTTCTTCACCATCGACGAACAAGATTGCCTCTTTCGCCTGAAGTGACAATAATGACTTGAGCGCATCGGTCGTCTTCTCTTTCGCCCGTGCCTCCAGCCATTTCCCGACGAGGACGAGCGTGATGAGGACCGCACTCGTCTCGAAATAGAGCGCCGGATGCATCGGATGGGCGAGCATCTCGAACACCGAATAGAAGTAAGCGGCCGACGTCCCGGTCGCCACGAGCACGTCCATGTTGGCACTGCCGCTCTTTAAGCTCTTATACGCACCTTGATAAAATTGGGCCCCAATCCAAAACTGGACCGGCGTCGCGAGCGCAAATTGCCACCACGGGTTCATAAGCCAATCCGCATGGAACATGAACCCTGGAATGTGCGTGATCATGACGAGTAACAGCGGTGCCGACAACAGCGACGAGATGAGCACTTTTCGTTCAAGCGGTCGTAAGTCGTGTTTCGGCGCGAATTCTACTTTCCGTTCCGCCCCGTACCCGATCTTCTCGATCCGGGCGATCAGTTCTTCTTCAGTGATGCCGTTGTCGACGCGAATCATTGCCGTTTCAAGCGGCAAGTTGACGGTCGCTTCGACACCATCCATCTTGTTCAACACTTTCTCGATTCGGGCCGAGCATGCGGCGCATGTCATTCCTTGAATCGACAATTCGACGGTTTTCATCGCTCGACCTCCTTACTTTTTAATGCGGCTGACGATTGTCATCAATTCGTCAATGTACGGATCCATATCTTCCGTCTCGCTCGCATGAACCAAACATTTGCGCATATGGCGTTCGAGCAGCTGCAGTTCGACTTGTTTGAGCGCCGCCTGGATCGCTGACGTCTGTGTCAAAATATCGACGCAGTAACGGTCACTCTCGACCATCTTTTGAATGCCGCGGACTTGTCCTTCAATCCGGCGCAGGCGTTTACTGAGCGCTTCGCGCTCGTCATCGTCACGCGGAACTAGCGGTTGTTCATGCATGTATTCCTCCATGGTTATCACCTCACCATCAATATACCCCTACCCCGTAATAGTGTCAAACGATTAAATTGAAAAAGAGCGACAACTTTGTGTCGCTCTCCTCACTCAACTCTTTTGGAACGCCTCGCTCTTCAAGACCGTCCGTAAAATTTTGCCGGTCGTGTTACGTGGCAGTTCATCGATCAACTCGATGTACGTCGGTTGTTTATACTTCGCCAGCTTCGTCGCCGTGAAGGCCCGGATGTCATCCGTCGTCACATCGTCGCGCGTGACGACGTACGCTTTGACCGCCTCTCCTTGTTCGGCGTCAGGTACCCCGATGACGGCCGCTTCGACGATACCCGGGTGTTGGTATAGCACTTCCTCGACTTCTCGCGGATAGACGTTGTAGCCGCCGACGATCACCATATCTTTTTTCCGGTCGACGATGTAGAAATAACCGTCCTCGTCCCGCTTCGCCAAATCACCCGTATACAACCATCCGTCCCGGAGCGTCATCGCTGTCTCTTCCGGGAGCTTATAATACCCTTTCATGACGTTCGGGCCACGGACGATCAGTTCACCGACCTCGCCGACACCCACTTCTTCCCCGAGCTCATCGACGACTTTATTTTCGACGAGCACGATCGATGGACCGATCGACCCGGCTTTGCGTTCCCCGTGAAGCGGGTTGAAGCACGTGACCGGCGAGGCTTCTGACAACCCGTACCCCTCAAGTATTTTACATTCAAACTTCTGCTCAAACGATTCGAGCAGTTGCACCGGGAGACTCGCTCCGCCAGATACGAACACACGGACATGCTTGAGTGCGGACGAATAAGCCGGGACTTTCATCGCCGTCTGCAACAAGAAATTGTACATCGTCGGCACGCCGGCGAAAATGCTGACGCGATGTTTCGGGACGAGGTCGAAGACGTCCTGCGGCGAGAACTTCGGTAAGATGACGATCGTCGCCCCCCGCAAGAGCGGTGCGTTGACGATGACGGTCAAACAAAAAACGTGGAACATCGGCAACGCCGCGAGCGCCTTGTCGTCCGGCGTGATTTCGAGATATTCCCCGATCGACTGTGCGTTCGAATACAAGTTGCGGTGCGTGAGCAGCGCCCCTTTAGGTTTTCCGGTCGTCCCGCTCGTGTACAAGATGACGGCGACTTCTTCCTCATCGACTTCGACGAGCTCCCCTTCAGACGCCGAAAGCGAGTCGGCGAACGGTAAAAACTCGATGGCGCCACTTTCTGTTTCGACCGGCACGTCCGCATATGGTACCGAGATGACGAGTTTCAATTGCGGCAGCTGTGACAATGCCCCTTTCGCTTGGGCGACGAGTGGTGACAAGGCGACGATGGCTTTCACGTCCCCGTCGAGCAAAATATAAGCCATCTCGTCTGGTGTGTATGTAGGGTTGATCGGGATGACGACCCCACCTCGCGCGAGCACCGCGAAGTACGAAATGAGAAATGCCGGGCTGTTGCCGAGGACGAGCGCGACGTGATCCCCTTTGTTGACGCCTTTCGCTTCAAGCGTCGACGCCATCGCCCGCACTTGCCCGAAAAACTGCTCGTAGCTGACCGTGTCTTCCCCGAACACGTAGGCCGCTTTCGAGCGGTGCTCGGCCACTACCCCTTGTAACGCCGTGACTAAGTTTGCCATAGTAATCCCCCTTTTAATGAATGACGATTCACTTTTACGCCGTAAAAAAGAGCACGGCGACCGCGCTCTTTTTCAGTTAATTCTATTGTACATCAAACGGCTCAGGAAGAAAACGCTTTCAAATCCATCGTCTGTAAATGATATAATCCGCTCCGGCTCTGTACGTGCACGAGCGCTTGTAGCGCCTCATCATCCATGAGCAAATCATCGAGCAATTTATGGTACGATTCTTTGCGATCATCTGTCGTCGCCGTGACGATGAACATCATTTCGGCCCGGACCGGCTCCCCGGCGATCGTTCCCACATCGAACGGGTGATTCACATGCAACAATGTGATGCCGTCAAGCCGGGCCGCATGCCGCGGGACGTCGATGACGGCGACAGGGACCGCGACATCGCTCACACCGGACGGGATTGTCCGTTCTTGCTCGAGGACGGCTCGGGTGAACGCGTCCGTGACGATCCCCCTTCCCTCTAACTCAAGACCAATCGCTCGCACGGCGCGCTCAAACGTCGGCTGATCGGTCACCCACATCCAGTTCGTGTCCATCCATTCTGTGATGAAACGGCACATCTTAATTCCTCCTCAACATCGATTCAGTTTATGAAAGCGCTTGCACTGATTATGATACGCCTCCTCGACTACTGTCGCAACGCCACAGGAAATGTTTCACGAAACCGCCAAAAAAGGATGGTCTCATGATGAGACCATCCTGGCTGTCGACCCGCCTCAGCTAATGAGATCGACGAGTTCTTCGAGCTCGACGTTGCCGAAGTAGTGTTTAACGTCAAGGTGTGATAATTGTTCCCGAATCGCCCCGCGTTCGAAGCGAGTCCCGACGAGCGCTTGCTCGACGTCATGGATGTCACCGACCCCAAAGAAGTCCCCGAAAATTTTCGCTTCGGTGATCGTCCCTTTGCTGACGTTCAACCGGACATCGATTGTGCCGATCGGGAAGCGACGTTTCGACTCGACGTCAAACTTCGGAGACTTCCCAAAGTTCCAGTCCCAGTTCGCGTAGCGCTCTCTCGAGATGTCTTGGACGATTTCCCAGTCCTCGTCACGAAGCACATAGCGTTCCGGTTCTTGACCGTCATAGATTGAGTGAAGCAACGCTTCGACGAACCGTTCCATCGCCATCTCTTCCTCGAGGAACTCCGTGATGTTGGCGACACGGCTCCGGACCGACTTGATGCCTTTAGAGCGCATCTTCTCTTCCGAGACGTTGAGCGAGTTGACGACTTCCTCGATGTTCGAGTTGAACATGAGCGTCCCGTGGCTGAACATGCGGCCGCGCGTCGTGAACTGGGCGTTGCCACTGATCTTCCGTTCGCCGACTTGGATGTCGTTTCGTCCCGTCAACTCGGCCTCGACGCCGAGTTGCTTGAGTGCGTCGACGATCGGTTGCGTGAACTTCTTATAGTTGTTGAACGAGTTGCCGTCATCTTTCGTGATGAAGCTGAAGTTCAAGTTGCCTTCGTCGTGATAGACGGCGCCACCGCCCGAGAGACGGCGGACGACATCGATCCCGTTCTCTTCGATATACTTCAAGTTGACTTCTTCTGACGTGTTTTGGTTTTTCCCGATGATGATCGACGGCCCGTTAATGTAGAACAAGAAGTAATCCTCATGCTCGACGTTCAAATGTTTGAGAATGTATTCCTCGACCGCCAAGTTGAGTTTTGGATCCCGGATATCCGGGTTGAAAATGAATTTCACTGTGTGTGTCCTCCTAGTGACTAATCGTTAAGTCCATTATACGAGACGTGTGAGCGCCTCGACAAATGAATTACTTCCATTCGCCGTTCATGACGCGCTTCAATGCGTTGGCGACGCCGTACTCGTCATGACGCTCGGTGACGTGATGGCTGATTTTGATCAATTCATCATGACTGTTCGCCATCGCGATCGCCTTGCCGGCGACCTCGAACATCGGCACATCGTTCAAATTGTCGCCGATGACGACGACCTCGGACAAGTCGACCCCGAAATACTCGGCGAGTTTCCGGACACCGTGCCCTTTGTCGGCCCCGTTCGCCATCACCTCGATGTTGTCATCGCCTGAAGACGTGACGTATACGCCCTCGACACGTTCATCGATTTCAGCCCAAAGCGACGACATTTTTTCAAAGTGGCTTGAGAAGGCGATAAACTTGTAGACGCGCCCGGCCTCCTTTTTGATGAAGTCTTCGATGTCTTCGACGAGACGAACGTCCTCGTTGACATAGTAGCGTTTACGGAAGAACTCATACATCTCGAGCGAACGGTCGTCGCCGTTTTGCTTCAAGTTCTCCATCGTCGCCTCAATCAAATCAAGACGACTCGCGACGAGCCCGGCTTCCGAATACATCTCATAGAACACGTCCGAATACTTATGATCTTGATGCAGCACCGATACGACCTCGAGCGCCTCTTCCGTCGTCAAGTCGATCTCATGGAGCACGTCTCCCGTCTCCGTCAACACCCGTCCCCCGTTGGACGAGACGATCGGGCACGTGAGGCCGACCTCATCGAGAATCTCTTTCGCGTTGAAGTAATTGCGTCCCGTCGCAATCGCAAAGCGAATTCCTTGCTCTTCGGCGGCGCGAACGATTTCAGCCGTTTCCGGCGCAATTTTTGTGTGGTTGTGCAAGATTGTGCCATCCATGTCCGATACGAACAGTTTATACGTTGTCATCAACATCCACTCCTTTTTTCTCTTTCGCTTCTAACTATAACAAAAAGAGAGGCCGGCGGAAAAATCCGGCACCTCTCTTCATAAATCCTTAACCTTGTGCGGCCATCTGTTTGATTTGTTCATGGACACTGTTAATACAGTCCGGTATGCCGATCCCGTCATAAGCAATCCCGGCCAACAACACGCCCGGATAGACACGGCCCATCTCGGCCCGGAGTGCTCTGACACGGTCTGAATGGAACACTGCATACGGCGGTAGCCCGTCACGTAAACGGCTGACGACGGTTTGACTTGGCTTCCTGTGTATCGTCATCAATCCCCCGAGATCACGGAGCGCCGTCGCGACAATCTCTTCGTCCGATGCCTCAACGATGTCATCGGCACCCGGACGACCGAGGAAGACGCGAAGGACATGATAGCCATCCGGCACGGCGTGCGGCCACTTTTGATCGATGAATGTGCACGCCGTGATCACGACGTCCGCTTCTTGACTCGTGACAAAGCCGGTCCCGACGAACGGGAGTTCAATGTCTCCTTCTTTAAAGACGAGCGAACACGTCGCCGTGGCGTGCGGTTTCATCTCAGCCAAAAAATCGCTGTCGACTTTCGGCAAAAACTGACGAATGAGTCGCGGTGGCACGGTCAAGATGAGGCGTTCGGAGTCGATGTCGCTGCGATTCGTGAGCAGGCGATACCCGCCGTCGATTTCCTCGACCTGCTCGACCGAACAGTTCAAGATGATCTCCGTCCGTTCGAGCCGTTCCGCGATCCGGTCCGTCAGTGATTTCAATCCACGCTTGAGCGAGGCGAACTGACCGACTTTCTTCGCGCCGACTTCGGCGACGCGTTGCTCGGGACGCAGGTGACGCATCCCTTCGTATAAGTTCCCGTACCGCTTCTCCCCTTCGATGAACTGCGGGAACGTCGACAACGCGCTCATCTTGTCGATATCGCCGGCGTAAATGCCAGACAAGAGCGGTTCGATCAAACGGTCGACGATCGGGTCTCCGACACGCTCACGCAAATAGAGACCTAGCGAGACGTCTGTCTCCGGGGGGGCCACGTCCGGTGGCGACAATAACATCTCCCGAAGCGCAGCGTGTTCTTCTTCCGATAAGAGCGTCGTGTCTTTAAATGCGTCGACATCGAGCGGGATCCCCATCACCGTCTGTTTCGGGATCGGATGAAGGCCGTCACGGTGCAACACATACGCCTGACCGACGCCGTTGCGGACGATCTCATCGCCGAGTCCGACATTTTGAATCAACTCCGTCATCGCCGTCTTCCGAAACACGTAAGAGTCGGGACCGCGCTCAACCGCGAACTCCCCCGTCTCGAACGTGTCGATTTTACCGCCGAGTCGACCGCTCGCTTCAAGCAACGTGATCGATACGTCTTCCGGCAAATAGCGTTCGGCATAAAAAGCGGCGGTGAGACCTGTGATCCCACCGCCGACAATCGTCAAATTACGCATGATGCACGATCACGCTTTCCATCCGATCCGCGATGGCCTCGATGAAGCTCCGCTCCGCGTTTGGCATGTTCGGACGCGCGTAGTGAACGCCGAGACGATCACAGACGACTTTACATTCCACATCGTTGTCGAAGAGAACTTCGAGGTGGTCTGCGACGAATCCGACCGGCGTATACACAAACGCCTCATAGCCATGCTTTTCATAAAGTTCAGCCGTCAAGTCTTGGACGTCAGGCCCGATCCAAGGGTCAGGTGTGTTGCCTTCTGACTGCCAACCGACCTCATAGTGCGGGACACCGGCCGCTTGCGCGATTTTGTCCGCCGTCTCTTTCAATTGATCTGGGTACGGGTCACCGCCGGCCAAAATCTTCTCAGGGAGACTGTGTGCCGACACGATCAAGCACGCCTTCTCGGCCGGTACCGGCAAGTTCGCGAACGTTTCTTTGATCGCCTCTGCCCACCAGTTGATGAATTTCGGCTCATCGTACCATGATTCAACCGAACGAATCTCGATGCCGTATTTGGCCGCTTCCTCATGGGCGCGTCCGTTGTATGACTTGACGCTATATGACGAGTAGTGCGGAGCCAATACGACCGACACCGCTTCTTTGATGCCATCGTTCGCCATTTGCGCGACAGCATCTTCGACGAACGGTTCGATGTGCTTCAGACCGATATACAATTTGAACTCGATCTCACCGGCATGACGCTCGTTCAAGATGTCACGAAGCGCTTCCGCTTGATCGATCGTGATCTTCGCGAGCGGGGATACCCCGCCGATCGCCTCATAGCGCTCTGTCAAATCTTGAAGCGCTTCCGGTGACGGCTTCCGGCCATAACGGATGTGCGTGTAATAACGTTCGATGTCTTCCGGCTTGTACGGTGTGCCATAAGCCATTACGAGTAGTCCGACTGTTTTCATGATGATTTGCCTCCCATTTTTTCACGTGAGTAATCGTGGATGAATGCTGTCAATTTGACGAGTACGGCCGGGTCGACTTCTGGGAACACCCCATGTCCCAAGTTGAAGACGTACCCTGGTTGTTTCATGCCTTCATCAAGAATCTCTTTCACTTTCTCCTCGATGACCGGCCATGGTGCAAGCAAGAACGACGGATCCAAGTTTCCTTGGACTGCTTTCGTGACACCACGGTCGCGGGCTTCTTGGACAGACAAGCGCCAGTCGAGACCGACGACGTCGATCGGCAAGCTGTTCCACTCTTCAACTTGATGGCTCGCACCGACACCGTGCATGATGAGCGGGATATCGAGCGGACGCAATTCGTTAAAGATGCGTTCCGTCGTCGGCTTGATGTAACGAGCGTAGTCTTTCCGGCTAAGCGTCCCGACCCACGAGTCGAACAATTGGAACGCTTGGATGCCAGCCTCGGCCTGCGCTTTCGCGTAAGTGATGACCATATCCCCCAATTTTTCCATGAGCGCGTTCCAAACGTCCGGTTCCGCGTACATGAGCGCTTTCGTCCGGTGGTAGCTCTTCGATGGGCCACCTTCGATCATATAGCTCGCGAGTGTGAACGGTGCCCCTGAGAACCCGATGAGTGGTACATCGAGACGTTCCCGGAGCAAACGGATCGTCTCAAACACGTAAGCGATATCATCCGTGTTGAGCGGTTTCAAGCTCTCGACGTCTTCCATCGTCCGGTACGGATTGTCAATGACCGGACCGATGCCGCTCTTGATCTCGACGTCGACACCCATCGATGGCAGTGGCGTCATGATGTCCTTGTACAGAATGGCCGCGTCGACACCGAGTTGCTTGACTGGAAGCTCGGTCACATAGGCGCACAGTTCCGCATCGTGCGTGATCTCAAACAGCGTCCTCGTCTTTTTGATCTCCCGATATTCCGGCTGATAGCGTCCCGCTTGGCGCATATACCAGACAGGCACATAGTCTGTCGCCTCTCCTCGAAACGCCTTTAAAATAGTATCGTTCATACGTCGCGTCATTCCCCTCTTTATTTCTCCTACACTCTTCTTCTATAGGTATGTGAACTCAAAAACATTATACAGAAATGAATTAGAATAATGCTAATGTGAAGCATTTTCATTGTGTTTACTTTGTGTCATTTTTTTGTCGGATACGTGCGGAACGCCGAGTTGAGCTGACCACGAATCAATTCGTCACGCTGGTTCGTCGACAGACGCTTCTCTCGGTCTTTAATGTCTTGAATGCGCCAACCGTCTTCAAGTTTCGAAGCGACATCGATCAGTCGTTCGACGTCATGGAAAGAATATTTACGTGACCCGCCTTTCGTACGTTCAGGAAAGATGAGTCCTTTCGCTTCATAATAGCGGACCTGACGCTCAGAAAGTCCTGTCAATTCAGTGATGACGCCCATCCCAATCACTTTCTTGGATTTATAGTCCACGCTGCCCGCTCCTCCCTTTTGAAAAAACTATGTCAGATAATCTGACAAAATGCAATCCACCTCGAATATTTCGACTTAAACTGAAAACAACTTTTCACCCACACCAATGAAAAAAAGGAGGAATCGCAACATGGAAGACATTATGTATTATATGGACACGCTGTTCGTACTCATCGCGGCATTGCTCGTTTTAACGATGCAACTTGGCTTTGGCCTGCTAGAAACAGGGACACTCCGGGCGAAAAACGCCGGGCACGTCGCCGTCAAACAAATTATCAGCCTCTCTGTGGCGGCACTTGCTTTTTGGGCTGTCGGGTTCGGACTATCCTTCGGGGACGGGACACGCTGGTTCGGAACAGAAGGATTCTTCTTGAACGGTTCGTTCACAAGCCTTGATTGGGCGAACGTCTCAATCGACATCAAATTCTTGTTCCAGTTATCGTTCGTCGCGGTCGCACTCGCTATCGCTTGGGGCGGCTTCGCGGAACGAGCCAAACTTTCCGCTTACGTTTTGTTCGGCATCTTCTTCGTCGCCATCCTCTACCCGATCGTCGCTCGCTCGGTCTGGGCCGGTGGATTGCTCGGCTCGATGGGAATGCAAGACTTTGCCGGTTCGGCCGTCGTCCACCTCCAAGGCGGGATGGCCGCGCTCATGGCGACGATCATCTTGAAACCACGCCGGAAGACCGAATCACTCGCTGGTCACAACCACGTCCTAACGGTCGTCGGTGGACTCGTCCTTTGGCTTTGCTGGTTCGGATTCAACGCCGGATCGACGATGTCAGTCGCTGACGGGTTCTTCGGTTACGTCGCATTGACAACGATGCTCGCTACAGCTGCCGGCGCACTCGGTGCGCTCGCCATCGTCATGGTCCACCGGAAGAAAGCGGACATCCCGACGGTCGTCAACGGTGTCCTCGGAGCGCTCGTCGCCATCACGGCCGCTTGTGCGTTCGTCGAGCCATGGGCCGCCGTCATCATCGGGGCGCTCGCTGCGGTCGCGACATACGGAACGAGCATTCTCATGGCGAAATACGTCGACGACCCGCTCTGCGCCTTCTCCGTTCACGGCGTCGCTGGAATCATCGGGACGCTCGCCCTCGGTTTCTTCGCCTCACCACGACTCGTCGAGATCACCGGCATCGGATCGGCCGGCCTCTTCTACGGCGGCGGTCTCGGTCAACTCGGCGTCCAGGCGCTCGGCGTCTTGATCGCCATGGTCATCGCTGGTGGCGGAAGCTACGCGTTCTTGAAACTTCTCGACGTGACGATTGGGCTTCGTGTCACGGAAGAACAAGAAGACATCGGCCTCGACATCGCCGAGCATGGCGTCTCGGCTTACGGAGAAATCGAAGCACAACCGGACACGCCGGCACGCCTTCCGAAAATACTCGGTTCGAGCGTCTCGGTCATGTCACCGAAGAAATAACGTCACAAACAAGGACACCCATCGCGTGGGTGTCCTTGTTTTCATGTCAATCTCGACAAATAGTACCGCACAATCCCGTAAGCAACTAGCAGTCCGACGAGAGCGTCCCAGCTCGCCCCAAAGAAGAGTGAGACGACACATAGTCCGAGCGCCTGTCCGACGAGAAGGCGGAGCGTCCACCACTTATAAGCCGTGAGACGTTCGAGGCGGGTGATCGGCAGCCACGACGCGATCGAGACCGTGTCGAGCCGTTTGAAGAGCGGCACGAGTTGTAGCGCCGTCAAGCCGACAAACAAGGGCACGACGATGCCAACGTACCAACCGCCAGCGAGCCACATGACGAGCACCGCGACGAGCGACAGCCGAATGATCAAGTCGAGCGAGTCTTTCGACCGTGCGATGCGTAAACCGTACATATAACGCGCCGCATCCGCACGGGCGAGCACCGAACGTTCAATCATCTTCACGACGAGCTTGCGCTCTTTCACTTCTTCACGCATCTCCGGCAAGTCGACGAACCAACTGACGATCCGATTAAACTGTGCCTTGCTCGTCTGTTCGAGGGCGAGCCACTCCAGGAGCGGGATCCGTTCGTACCGTCTTATATGAAGGAAGACGAGCGCGGCAAGCGCCGGTAACGGCGTCAACAACGGCATCCCGAGAAACATTAAGCCGCCGCTGGCCACGGCACTCGCGACCCCTACGAAACGGATTCCTTCCAACTTCGCGAGGCGGCCGACGACCGAGAGCAAGATGCTCGCGAAGACGAGGGCAAACACCTCCGCTGACGTCAGCTCAAGCGTCCTGACGAGGAGCGGCAAGAGGACGAGCATGAGGACGAGGGCGCGGATGCTCGCGAAGACGACGTTGAACAAGCGGACGCCGTTCATGTACGAGCGAATGCTTCCGAGTTCAGGCAATAAAAACACTTGGTCGGCTTCTCGTATTAGCGTTCTCGGCCGGTGACCGAGCGGCAAGACAAGGAAAGCCAACGCGACGACCCACTCGCTCGGGAACGACGTGTCCAGCCCGTTCAAAAACTGGTTATACACGAAAGCGCCATAAATCAAAGTGAAGTATAACGTGAACAACAAACCGCCATTCGCCACGTAGCGGCTATATTTCACGACCTCTTCCATCCAGACGCCGAACCGGGTGCGAAACACGTTCATCTCGTCCGCTCCTCGGCGTCAATCGCCTCGACGTAAATATCGTCGAGCGTTGCATCCGGTGCGAGCGCGTATTTCTCACGTAACTCGCTCGCTGTCCCTGTGGCGATGACCGCGCCTTGATGTAAAAAGACGAAACGATCACAGTGTCGCTCTGCCGTCTCTAAGATGTGCGTCGACATTAAAATCGCACTCTCTTCTTTATACTCGTCAAATAATTGGAGCAGTTGACGGATCGCGAGCGGATCGAGCCCGACAAACGGTTCGTCGACGATGAGGAGCGGCGTCTTCGTCACGAGCGCACAAAGGATCATCGCCTTTTGCCGCATACCTTTCGAGAAGACCGACGGAAACCAGTCAAGTTGCTTCTCCATCCGCATATTTTTGGCGAGCTGTGCTGTCCGTTCTTCTAAATCCTTTTCACGTATCTCATACGCTTTCCCCATGAGCGTCAAATGTTCACGCAAGGTCAACGTGTCGTACAAAATAGGGGTCTCAGGTATATAACTTATTTTTTTGCGATAGTTTTTTTCAGACGATTGGACAGTTTCCCCACCGACCGTGACCGTTCCAGAAACGGGTTCAAGCAACCCCAAAATGTGTTTGATCGTCGTCGATTTCCCGGCTCCGTTTAGCCCTATCAGCCCGACAAGCTCCCCTTTTCCGACTTCGAACGTGACGTCGTGCAACACTTGTTTACCTATATAACCGCCGTTTAACTTGTCGACGTGCAACATGAAAACTCCACCCCTCATTTTCAACTTTTTTTTGTGATATATGTTTTAAAAGCTGTCACATGGGAATAATCTGAACTGTAAGGCATTTTAAAACTTATTCATCACTTCCATTGTTCCATAAAAATGTAGGTCAGGACAATGGACAAAACAGAAAGGAGAATGTTTTATGGGTTGGATTATCACATTAATCGTCGGGGGTATTATCGGTTGGTTAGCAGGTCTTATTTTAGGTAAGGATGTGCCAGGTGGCGTTATCGGTAACATCATCGCTGGTATCATCGGTGCTTGGCTCGGTGGCCTCATCTTCGGTGACTTCGGTCCTGCAGTTGGCGGCATCGCAATCGTACCAGCACTTCTCGGTGCGATTATCTTAATCTTGATCGTATCGTTCGTCATGAAATCTATGCGTAAACGCTAATCAAATGCCTACCGAAAACGGGACCCTCGACTACGAGGGTCCCGTTTCACGTTCAGCTGATGACGACGTATAGCTTGCCGTCCCGTTCAATGAAGCGTTTATCCGTCTGGAGACCGAACAGCGTGAAAATCGATTCGATGAACGAACGGTCATAACGCCACTCCGTGCCAAGCTCGGTATCAATCCGTTTCTCCGGTTCCCCAAGCAACGCGATCATATCGTCGGGACGTTTATCCAAGTCGATGTCGATCCGGTTCACCCGCCCGTTCTCAAACGTCACATCGAACCCTTCATACCGCCAGACGCCGTTTTGGTCGCTCGGTTCACCTAGTTGCTCGAGGACCGTGCTTTCCCGTTTGTTCATGAGCCCATCCATCGTCTCGAGCGGATGTCCCGTCCGCGCCTCGACCTCAATCGCGATCAACTCCAGACGTTCGATATCGAACTGCCCCGCGATTGTCTCGCCGGTTTCCGCCTCAAGCTCGAATGCGAGCTCGGCCGCCTCGACGAGCGTCACGGTTTCTTCCTTCACTATCGTCTCTCCACCTACGACCGCGACCGCCTTCACGTCATATCGGCCGGGCATCCGATTGATGGTGACGGTATCACCTGTTTTTTCTACCCGTCCCGCTTGCGTTCCGTCCACCCACACGTTCGTCAGCGGTCTGTCTGCTGTCACGGTGAGGCGTTGCGGCAACAATTCGATCTGATAATCGGCAAAACCGAACCGCCCCTCCCCTGTGTCGGTCAAGCGGAACAGTCCTTCTCCGTCCGAAGTCTGTTGACGATCCCGTGCCACCTCGGCGATCGCCTCGCCTCGAAGCGCCGGCTCATCGTTCAACCATCGGACAAAACGGATGGCCTCGGCCCGCGTGAGCGGAACGTTGGCGTATTCGACCGTCTGTTCGAAGAACGCGATATCTTCCGTGAGCAGCGCCTCTTTGAACCGGACGTGAATGTTCTCGTTTTCTGCGGCCGGCCGATAACCGTATACGTACACGAGGATGGCGACAACAGCGAGGACGCCCCCGCCGGCCAACCATATCCGAAGGCGGCGCTTCGGTACGCTCTTTTTCGTCCGTTCATACGCCAAGCGTTTCCCTCCTCTCTATCTCGTTTTATTCTATTGTATGTCGGCATCCATCGACAGGACAATCGTTCTTCCGCCCGAATTTCCATGTTATGATGAAGTGGAACAGTCATTTCAGAATGGAGGACGTGCCATGCACACAGAAGACAACTGTATTTTTTGTAAAATCGTCAAGAACGAGATCCCTTCTCACAAAGTGTACGAAGACGATGACGTCGTCGCTTTCCTCGACATCTCGCAAGTGACGAACGGACATACGCTCGTCATTCCAAAACACCACGCCCGAAACGTCTATGAGCTCCCGGAAAACATTGCGGCGGACGTCTTCCAGACCGTCCCGAAAATCGCGAACGCGATTCAACGTCAGACCGGCGCCATCGGGATGAACGTTCTGTCCAACGCCGAGGAAATCGCCGGTCAGACCGTCTATCATTTTCATATTCATTTGATCCCGCGTTTTGGCCACGACGATGGCTTCGGCGCGAAATGGGAAACACACATGGACGAGTATTCGCAAGAAACGCTCAAACAGCTGGCCACTCAAATCAAACAATACGTTTAAACGACACGGACCGGGCATATGCCCGGTCCGTGTTGGTTTATGTTGAATTGATCGAATCGAGGTGGCGTTTCCGTTCCTCATCGATTTGTGCCCGTTCGACTTGTAATTTGATTGCCTGCTCGTACAACTGCTGACGCGATTTGACAGATTCGGCTTGTTCAAATTCTTTTCGTAATTCATGTAGGCGGGCATCTATTTCGACGAGTCGCTTTTCAAGCAACGTTTGCTTGCGCTCCTGTTCGCTCTGTTCTGATGCTTCATATCCCGCCTCGAGTGCTTCCATGATTGTGTGTGCCCAAGTGTCATCCCCGAGTCGTATCGCAGCGTTATACAAGTCCAACATGTCGTCGACCCAACGCTTTTGCTTGTTCACTGGAGGTCACCTTCCTTTACCTACATTCTAAAATAAAATGATTTTTCGGTCAAAATTGAATGTTCTGAAAAATTTTATTTGAGATATAGGTTTTTAATCTCTCTTTTTTGGTAAAATAATATGAAAAGAATGTATTCTAGCATCATCGTGCTTGAGGAGGGGAATGTATTGTCGAGTCACAATCGTCGAGAATGGGTTGCTTTCGGCTTTGTCGTAGCGTTTTTAGGGGTTGCGACGATGCGAAAACTCGCTCGTGGAACGGCAAACGATGCCGCATCGAAGCAGCATCGGGCGTCTACAATCACTACGTTGAAAGAACAATTCAAAAAAGTTGCGTCTGACACATCGCACGTCGCACAGGCAGGCAAGCTGCAAGGGAAAGAATTGGCGGATCAAGTGAAAGCCGAAGTCGAACGCTATCAACAAGACATTCAGCCTTCTATCGAGCGGATCCAAGGAAACCTTAACGAGCTTTCGAACGTACAGTCAGATATGACCGAAACGAAAGCGAAACAGACTGACTGATTTGTCTGTCGTCATCGTCCGTCGTTTTAGTCACTTTGTATCCGGAAAGGATGGATCGAGATGGATCACGAAAAAGAGTTCACTGGCCCCGAGGCCATGCTGTATAGCCATAAAATCATTCAACTCAGCAAAGCATTGTGGAAGACGGTCGAGAAAGACTGGCAGAATTGGATCAAACCGTTCGATTTGAACATAAACGAGCACCATATTTTATGGATTGCCCACGCGTTAGGCGGTGCCTCGATTTCTGAGATCGCGAAATACGGCGTCATGCACGTATCGACGGCGTTCAACTTCTCAAAGAAGCTTGAAGACCGCGGTTTGCTCACGTTCTCTAAAAAAGAGACGGACAAACGTAATACGTACGTCCAGTTGACGCCTGAAGGCGAGGCGCTCCTGCTTGAGACGATTCACGCCTTCGACCCGGAAGAGAACGGTGTTTTCCGTGCCTCGCTCCCGCTTCAAGAGTTATACGGGAAATATCCTGACTTGACCGACATCACCGCGATCGTCCGCCGTCTCTATGGCGACAACTTCATGGATATCTTCGCTGAGACGTCGAAAATGATCACCGAAGAAGCCGGACGCCGTCCGGAAGAAGACGAGGTCACGAAAGAAGCTTGACCTGCTGATAAAGCGGCTCCGTCACATCAAGCTCGATTTGTTGCTTGACACACGCGGCTAAAATTTTCTCAGGATCAAGCGCCGGATGTAACATACCGACGAAACTGACGAGCAGTGGCTCTACGGACGAGAGACCGTACCGCCCTTGCTCGTTTTGTTGTTGCCGGATTTCCTCCAATAACGTGTGGAAGGCTTCCACATCCTCTTTCGTCAAATTCGCCCGGATGATTTCATATTCAAACGGACGATCCGACCAGTCGACCGATTTCATCAACAGCTCCATCTGGTATGACAATTGTTTGACTTTCTCTTCTAACGACACGTTTCCCACCCCATCATTTCACATTCTCTTTCATCATTATACGATACGTTTGTGTGCTATGATACGGTACAGGTAACAGAACAGCTGTCATGATTAGGAAAATGTGATATAGTCGGACATAAGAAACTTATAGATTTTTAGGGGTGGAATATATGTCAAACGGAATGACGAATGAACCAAAAAAACAAGATAAGAAATTTTCAACGGGCGCCCTCGTCGGCGCATCTGCTCTCGCACTCGTAATCGGTGCAGGCGGTACGTACGCAGCGACGAACGGCGGCGGCGCATCAGATGACTCAACTGTCGTCTCATTCGAAGGCGGCGAGATCACACGCGGTGAAATCGCGAATATGAGTTACGACCGCATGGTCCCGCAACTCGCGTTCCAAGAAACGATGAACGAGCTCCTTGAGAAAGAATACGGCGACAAAGTCGAACAAGATAAAGTCGACGAAGAGTACAGCAAAACTGAAGAGCAGTTCAACTCGAAAGAAGAGTTCGAGCAAGCGATTCAACAAGCCGGCATGACAGGCACAGACGAGTTTAAAGAAGCCCTTCGCGGCCAAATGCTCGTCGATGCAGCGAAATCTGAACTTGTCGATGTGACAGATGAAGAGATCGAAGCGCAATTCGCGAAAGAAAACGTTGAAGTCCAAGCGAGCCATATCCTCGTCGAGACAGAAGAAGAAGCACAAGACATCATCAAGCAATTGAACGACGGAGCGGACTTCGCTGAACTCGCTAAAGAGAAGTCGACAGATACCGGTTCAGGCGCACAAGGCGGCGATCTCGGCTACTTCTCAGCCGGCGCGATGGTCCCTGAGTTCGAAGAGTATTCGTTCCGTGAAGACGTCGTCGGTGAGATTTCTGAACCTGTTCAATCGCAGTTCGGTTACCACATCATCAAAGTCGTCGACCGGAAAGAGAAAGATCTCAAACTCGAAGACGAGAAAGATCGCATCCGTGAAGAACTCGCAGCCGAGAAAGCTGCATCGGTTGACGCGAACAAGATCTATGCCGAGTTGATCGAGAAGTATAACGTCGACGTGAAAGATGCGAAAGCATCACAACAGTTTGATGCAGTCAAGGAAGCTGTGAAAGCATCAGAAGAAGCACCAGCTGAAGAATCAACTGAACAATAAGCCAAAAACGGTCGCTCTCACAACGAGAGCGACCGTTTTTTCATAGGTTCGGTTTATAGAAAGCACGGTTGTCGAGCGCCATGACCCGTTCGGTGAACGTCCCCGGCTCGACGCCTTCGAACGCCTTGTCGAACATGTTCATCCGCGCATCGATGTTGTCGATGAAGAATAACATTTCCGCTTCCGGCAGTTGCGGTGCGTTCGCCGATCCCCACTCCGGCTTGCCGTGGTGGCTGAGGACGAGATGTTGCAACAATGTCACGACTTCACGGTCGGTGCCGAGTTCTCGCGCGATGACTTCAATTTCAGATGCCATCAATGACAAGTGTCCGAGCAGCTTTCCTTCGAGCGTGTATTCCGGTGTGATTGCGTCCGACAGCTCGATGACTTTCGCCAAGTCGTGTAAGACGACCCCTGAGACGAGCAGGTCCCGGTTCAACTGCGGATACAAGTCACACATCGTCTCGGCGAGCTTCAACATCGACATGACGTGGAACGCGAGACCCGAATAGACGGCGTGATGGTGGCGCACGGCAGCCGGGTACGTGAAGTACGCCTCTTCGTTGCGTTCGACGATTGCCTCGACGAGCTGTCGCATCCCATCATGACGAATCGACTCGATGTATGACCGGATCGTCGTCTCGAGTTCTGATTTCGCGACGGGTGCCGACCGGACGTACGGTGCGATATCCGTCTCACCCTCGATGATGGAAATTTGCTTCAGCTTCAATTGCGTCCGTCCGCGATAGTCCATCACTTCACCCGAAGCGTGAACAATCTTTTTCATCGCATATTTCTCCGTATCGGCACTGTCCCACAGCTTCGTCTCGATCTCCCCGCTCTCGTCACATAAAATGAGCGTTAAGTACGGTTTGCCGTTGCCGGCCAGTCCCCGGTAAGATTGTTTGATCATCACATATTGGTCTAACGTATCGCCCACTTTGAGCTGTCCGATTTTTGTCGCCAATGTTAGCACCTCTCTCTAATTCAGTACCTCCATCTTAACGAAACTTCTCGTGAGATGCCAACTTTCTTCTCAATTCGGGAATAGTTGAAAGAGAATCGAATTGGAGGAATAGAACATGAAGTGGAACTGGTACACACGGCCCGAGGAATCCGTGCACATCGACAATCGTTACGAGGAAGCGTACACGTATTGGCTCGATCAATTGACGACAGCGAACGTCACGAAAATCATCGTCGGCGAGAACTATATGTATGGCTCGCTCACCCTCGACTATGAACAGCTCGAACGTGAACCACAAAAGGTCGGACATTACTTTGTTGGGCCTGATTTCCTCTGGACGATCGGGTTTGGCGACTTGTTTTGTGAAGTCGTGAAGGCGAAACGTTACGAGACGCCGCTTGAGGCGTTTTATGAGTTGCTCGCTGAAAAGATGGACTACTATTTCCACGGCATCGACGAATACGAGGAACGGCTCATGATCGCACAGCGCGAGATGAGCGGGCAAGTACCGCCCGAGTTCATGAACGAGATCTTCGGGCTCCGCAGCGAGATCGAACGCTGGTCGGATACGGTCGTCCCGTATCGGGAACTTCTTCAGGCCGGTCGTGAGGCGTTCCTCGACTTGGACTTGAAGCAGATGAAGCCGTATCGACTCGCGACGTATCGAGTCGAACGACTGCTCGGATCGATTGAACACTATCAAGACGATGTCATCGCGATGACCGACCTCGCCGCGACGCTGTCAAACTTTCGCGGGAACGAGATCATGAAGGCGCTCACCGTCTTCACGGCGCTCACGACGCCTGTCGTCGCGTTCGGTGCCATCTGGGGAATGAACTTCAAAGAGATGCCCGAGCTCGACTGGCCGCTCGGGTACGTTTTCGCCTGGGCAATGATTCTCGTCTTCACCGTCGTCATTCAAGTATGGTTGAAACGGAAAAATTGGATCGGCTCGCTCTTGCAGTTCCCGACCCAAGTGAACACAAAGCAAGCCATTAGAAGACAAAAAGATAAAACAACGAACAAAAGTTCGGTATAATAGACGTATCCTATTTAATATAGAAAGGGGATATCCATGGATCGTCTCATCATCCACGTCGATATGGATGCGTTTTATGCATCTGTCGAACAGCGAGACCGTCCCCATTTAAGGGACAAGCCGGTCATCGTCGGCGGTGCGCCTCATAGTCGTGGCGTCGTCGCGACGTGTTCCTACGAGGCGCGAAAATACGGGGTTCATAGCGCCATGTCCTCGCGGCGTGCGTTCGCCCTTTGTCCGCAGGCGACGTTCGTCAAACCCCGTTTCCAGGCGTACCGTCAAGTGAGCGAGCAAGTGATGCGGATCTTCAAGTCCGTGACACCGCTCGTCGAACCGTTGTCGCTCGACGAAGCGTACTTGGACGTCACTGAGAACACACTCATGAGCACGTCCGGCACGTATGTGGCCCGCTATATTCTCGGGGAGATCAAACGCCAGACGGGACTCACCGCCTCGGCCGGCGTCGCCCCCTCAAAGTTCGTCGCTAAAATCGCTTCCGGTTTTGACAAGCCGAACGGGCTGACCGTCGTCACGGCGCCCGAAGTTGAAACGTTCCTTGCCCCGCTGTCGATCACCGCGATGCACGGCGTCGGAAAAGTGACAGCACAAATCTTATTCAAGCACGGCTTCGAGACGATCGCCGACCTGCAACGGGCAGACAGCGCGCAACTGAAAGCCATCTTCGGCCATGATCGCGGCATCCAACTGTATGAACTCGCCCACGGGCGCGACAGCAGACCGGTCGTCCCGACGCGTGAGCGGAAGTCGATCGGGTCTGAGACGACGTTCGCCTTCGACCTCGACGACCCGGAAGAAGTGTATGAGCGCGTCGTCCCGGAGATCGAGGACGTCTTGCGCCAGCTTGACCGTCGCGAGCTCAGTTGCCAGACGGTGACGATCAAAATCAAGACGAGCGAGTTTCAGGCACGCAGTCATCAGATCAAGTTGAACCACCCGACACACGACCATGATGAGATCAAGCGGCTCGCCCGTCGTCTGTTTGACGAGATGGGCATCAATGAACCGGTACGCTTGATCGGGATGACCGTCTCCGATTTGATTCCCCGCACCGAGTCGACGCGACAGCTCACATTCGAAGAGTTGACGACACCTCCCCTTGAAGAATGAATAGCCATTCAGTACAATGAAGACAAAGGGGGCAATGGAGATGGCACAGTATACGATCACCGCGTTCGAAAACGACGGCACCATCGTCTTGAATGAGACGCTCGAAGCGACGGACGACCACGAGGCGAAAGAGAAAGGGCTCTTACGGTTGCGAGAGGCGAACCATGAAGGGAAAGGGGCGCGCATCGTCCGGCACGGCCAAATGATATATTTCGAGCGCTGCAAGCTTCCTGGGAAGCTAAAAGGTACCGCATCGTGACATGAAGCGCCCTGGGCTCAACGAGCACCCGGGCGCTTTTCCATGATTAAAATGGGAACGTGATCAATATCGTAAGAATGGCGATAACGGCCGTCACGACTTGAAGCGGCAGGCCGACTTTGACAAAGTCTATGAACCGATAGCCCCCGATGCCGAACACCATCGCGTTCGTCGGCGAACCGAACGGGGTCATAAAGGCGAGCGACGCCGCGATAGCGACGGCGACGACGAGTGGTACCGGACTGACCTCGAGCGCCGTTGCGAGTGACAACGCCAGAGGTGCGAACAAGACGGCCGTCGCGGTGTTCGAGATGATCTGACTGAGGATCATCGTCGCCCCGAACACCGCGATGAGCACCCAAATCGGTCCAGACCGCCCGAACGACTCGCTGATCCACGTGACGAGCCACGCCATCACTCCCGCATTCTCGAGCGCTTTGCCGACCGGGATCATCGCCGCGATCAATAAGAGCGACGACCATTGAATCGATTGATAGGCGACGTCCATATGACGGACCGCACCGGTGAGCACCATCGCCAGCGCCGCCATCCAGACGGCGACGGTCGGGTCGACCCATTCGAAAACGAGCAGCGCGACCATTCCGGCCATGATGATACCGGCGGCGAGCTGATGCCGCTCCGATACGGCTCGGTTCGCCACGTCGGCCACCCGCTCATTCGCGAGCAGCAAGTGCGTCTCGTCTCCGACTTTCTCCAAGTCCCCCCACTCTCCTTGGGCGACGAGCATATCTCCTTGCTCGAGGCGAACGTCTTTCAATTTCGTCATCGCGATCTCCTCGTTCGGACGAATCACGCGCAAGACGTTCAAACCGTATCGATTGCGGAGACGGCTCTCTTTCAAACAGCGCCCGATGAGCGGGCTGTCAGCCGGTATCGTAAAGATGACGACCCCCGCCTCTTTCCCGTAGACGTCTCTCGGTGAGACGTGCTCATAACGCAACCCTTCTTGTCGCGCGATGCGATGGACGTCTTCTTCGGCCCCACTGACGAGCAGACGTCCCTCATGGAGCACCGTGTCCGCCCGCGCGGCGTGAAGGCGGTGGACCAACCCTTTTCTCCGTTCTCCGAGCACTGTCAGCCCGTGGCGGGACCATAACGTCTCGCGCAGCTCACGACCGATGAGCGGATGCCCTTTCCGGACATGGAACGCATATACGCTCAGCGGCGGCATCATCGGATGAGGTGCGACCGATTCCGGTACGTCACCAACATCCAACAACCGATTTCCTATCACGTAAAAGTAAAGCAAACCGACCGCGGCTGCGACGAGACCGATCGGCAAGAGCGAGAAGAAGCCTAACGTCTCGCCCCCGGCACTCCGGAGCGCCTCTGCGGCGACAAGGTTCGGCGGGGTTCCGATAATCGTCATCGTGCCGCCTATACTCGAGAAAAATGCGAGCGGCATGAGCAATTTCGCCGGACTCGTCCCCATCTGGCGCGACATGGCGAGAACGACCGGGATCAAGAGCGCGACCGTCCCCGTGTTCGACATGAGGCTCGACAGTACCGTCACTGTGACCATGAGGACGAAGAATAGACGCACCTCGCTCCCTTTCGCATACGGGATGAGCGCGGCTCCAAGACGCTCGGCGAGACCGGTATGAAACAGACCCGCGCCGACGATGAACAATCCGGCAATCATGAGGACGACCGTATTCGAAAAACCAGCCATCGCCTCGACCGGCGTCAGTTGGTTTGTCAAGACGAGGAACAATAAACCGATGAGCGCGACGAGATCGGCCCGGAGCCAGCCCCCGATGAAAAACAGAATCATAACGGCAAGAATCGCCAAGGTGACCATGACGTCCACCCTCTCTTGTGAAATATCGTACAAAGGTATTATACCACTTATTATGTAAGCGTTATCATATTGAGTTTGACAAGTTCATCAACAAAAAAAACGGATGGCCGTGGCCATCCGTGATCACACATTATTGAACTTCGTTTTCGTTCACCATCGGAGCGTACAGCTCTTCGAGTGGTTTCATAATGATTTTCGTCACTTCTGTGACAAGTTGGTGCATCCGTTGCTCTTCTTGCATGAGCTCCATGATCAACTCGTTCTGTTGAACGTTCATCATTTTTGTTTGGGCGTCCATCATCTCTTGTTCTGAGATCTCTTCGCCTTGCATTTGCTTCTGTTGAAGCGTCATTTGGATTTCACGGAAGTCAGCGAACAACTGGTTCGCTTCTGCATCCGCATTGACACGGTCGTATAGTGAAGAGAGGTTTGTGAACTCTTCAGAATCGCGAAGTGCTTTCTCCAATTGGTAAGCATGATCGTACAAGTTTGTTTGTGACATGTGACGTCCTCCTAAAAGCTATTAGGGCGTGCCATTCAGATGATGGCGATCAACCCTTGAATCAATCCAATCATACCACCTAATAGCGCCCCAAGCCATGTTATTGCCCGGAACTCACGTTTTGAGATCGATAAGACGATCTCTTCGAGGTACGACGTGTCGAGGGATCGAACTTGTTCTTGGACGATTTGGTCGATTTTCAATCGGTCCATGATCGTCTCCATCTCGTCCGTGAATCGGATGATGACGAGCGTCACACCTTTCGGGACAAGTTCTTCGACGACTTGCTTCTCCACATCTCGCGTATACGAGTAAACGGTCCGGTCGAGCAGACTCGCGACCGGCAAACGTGTGACGATTTCGGTGACGACACCGTCGATGAGTCGCGCTTCTAAACGATCGTCGAGGAACGTGGCGACCGGCCGTTCGCTGAACCGCTCGAACTCGCGTGTGATCATCGTCGCCATACCGGTCCGGGTCGAGCTGCCGCGCAGAATGTTAATGATCTCCGGGCGAATCATCTCGACAAAATTGACGTTTTGAATGAAGCCAGCGATAAAGCCGAGCCGGCGCTGAACGAACGAATCGACCATATGACGGAGTTGTTCCTCTCCTTCGGTCGAATAAAAGTATTCTTCGGACTTGATGAGCATCGTATCGACGATCTCCGGGACGATGGCGCGGACGCGGTCCATCCCTTCTTCCCCGAGCAGCTCATACAGCTTTCGCGACTTGACGTCTTGGAGCACGTGTCCGAGCTCCTCTCGCAACTTCGCATCCGCTGCCGTCAAGACACGTGTCTCGACGTCTGGATAGAGCGGTTCGATGAGCATTCGAACGGTCTTTTCCGAGCGAAGCATCGTTCGTACTTCCCCTTGTACGAAATGGGTGATGTGGCTGCTGACTTGCTCGTCTAGCAGGCGCTTGCGCATCCCTTCCGGTGTCAGCAAATGCTTCACGACGGTTTTCCCGAGGCTCGTCGCCAATTCGTCGCGCCGCTTCGGGATGAGCCCAGGTGTGAAGGGCACGCGTAGCTTGCCGATATACTTCGGCTCGTGCGGCCGGAACAACATTTTGATGGCGAAGAAGTTCGTCACTCCCCCGATTGTCGCCCCGATGGCGATCATGATGAATATTTTTAGTAGACTATCCAAACTGTCTGCCTCCGATCTGAAATATGATACATTGTTGAAGAGGTGATTGTGTTGACTACGTTTGAACGTATTAAATCGATTTTCCCGACCGTTGTCCATCGGTCGGAGGACGCATCCGGTGAATATGCCTGGTACCAAGCCCATGATGGGACGGTGTTCGGCCTCCCTAAAATGGAACTGACCGAGCGCGAGCGACGGCTCATCTCGTTGTGGGCGACCCCGTTCGTCACATCGCTCGATTCGGTCCAAGCGTTGTGGCATGGGCGATTGTTCGATGACTCGTTCCGGATCGAGCGTCCGTTCCGGCTGTCGTCGCTCGCCCTTCATCACCAAGAGCCTGAAGCGCTCGAGACGTTCGTCGACGTGCTCCGTGACTTCATGCCGTCTGCGATCATCATCGTCATGACAGAGCGTCACATCGAAATACTCGAGACGGAAGCGCTCGTCGAGATGGCAGAATTCGAAGACGTCCTGCGCGCCATCGCTGGTGACTTTTATGTCGAAGCGAGCGTCGTCTATAGCGAGCGACCGCTCGGCACGCTAGCCACGCTTTACGCGGAACATCAAGTGTTGCTTCCGCTCGCGAAACGCTCTATTAAAGCTTACCCTGCTAGTCAATTATTATACCATTATTTGTTACAAGACCATGAGTCTTTTGCCGCCCGGCTCCGCCTGACCGAGGCGACGTATACAGCACTCGATGCGACGGCGCGGGAATTGCTCGAGGCGCTGTTCACTCATACGCTGAACGTCTCCCATACCGCCAAGGCACTCTTCATGCATCGGAACACGCTCAACTATCGGCTCGACCGACTCTACGAGGCGACCGGTTATGACGCGCGCCAGTTCCATGATGCGAGTCTGCTCCAACTGATTGTCACGTTGCACAAATCTGAGTAATCGTTTTTGTGCAACGTGTCCATATTCAATGCAAGCGGTTTCATCGTATAATCGTTCTTGTAAGCGCTATTATACAAGAGCACATTCTCAGGAGGCTAACGACATGGCAGAAATTCAATTGAATCACATTGATAAAATATACGACGGTGGGGACTCGAAGGCAGTCAGCGACTTTAACTTGCACATTAAAGACCGCGAGTTCATCGTCTTCGTCGGACCGTCTGGTTGCGGGAAGTCGACGACACTCCGTATGATCGCAGGTCTCGAAGAAATCTCGAGCGGTGACTTCATCATCGACGGCAAGCGTATGAACGACGTCGCACCGAAAGACCGCGACATCGCGATGGTCTTCCAAAACTACGCCCTCTACCCGCACATGAGCGTGTATGACAACATGGCGTTCGGTTTGAAGCTTCGCAAATTCCCGAAAGATGAAATCGATCGCCGCGTCCAAGACGCAGCCCGCATCCTCGGACTTGAAGAGTACCTTCAACGTAAACCGAAAGCACTCTCAGGTGGTCAGCGCCAACGTGTCGCCATCGGCCGTGCCATCGTCCGTGACGCAAAAGTATTCTTGATGGATGAGCCGCTCTCAAACTTGGATGCCAAGCTTCGCGTACAGATGCGTAAAGAAATCATCCAGCTGCACAACCGTCTCGACACGACGACGATTTACGTTACCCATGACCAAACGGAAGCGATGACACTCGCGACTCGTATCGTCATCATGAAAGACGGGATCATCCAACAAGTCGGTTCGCCGAAAGAAGTGTACGACAACCCGGACAACATCTTCGTTGCCGGCTTCATCGGATCACCTTCGATGAACTTCTTCCGCGGTACACTCGCAGACGGCAAGTTCATCGTCAGCGGCGAAGAGATCAACGTGCCTGAAGGGAAGATGAAAGGTCTTCGCGACCGCGGTTACATCGGTAAAGAACTCATCCTCGGAATTCGTCCAGAATCAATCCATGATGAGCCGATCTATATCGATTCGCCGACGACACATACGTTCCAAACGCATATCGATGTCGCTGAACTCATGGGCGCCGAGTCGTACTTGTATGCCGAACTCGGTGGACACCAGTTCACGGCTCGTATCGACGGACGTTCGAACATCCATATGGGCGATGACGTCACACTTGCGCTCGATATGACAAAAGCGCACTTCTTCGATTCTGAAACAGAGCTCGTCATCCGTTAAAACTAATCTAAAAAAGAAGTGAACCGCTAATGTGGTTTCACTTCTTTTTTATTTCATACTGTTGAAAATATATTTACTTTGACTGAATCGCTCCTTTATATTTTTCAAAAGGAATCTGTATGTGAATAGAAAGGAAACGTGTGATGAGTTTTTTAAAAGATCGAGATGTTATGTTAGTCACAATGCACCAAAAAGAAAAAGTTATAAAGCCCCTTCTTGAAGAACAGCTAGGATGCCGCTTACATGTAAATCAATTTGATACCGACCAGTTCGGAACATTTACTAGAGAGATAGGTCGGCAAGACTCACAACTCGAAACAGCACGAAAAAAAGCAAATATGGTCATACAGCTGTCAAACCTACATGTTGGAATAGCCAGTGAAGGTACATTCGGATTTCATCCTCTTGCCCCTATTCCATGGAACACTGAATTGGTGTTACTAAAAGATTATGAGCGAAATATTGAATTACAAGGTTATTACGAAGGAATCGATACAAATTTTAATCATACCGTCGTTCAAAACTATTCTTCCGCGCTTCAGTTCGTGAATGAAGTTGGGTTTCCAGACCATCACGTAATCCTCCGACCAGATGATGAACACTCTTCCGTTATATTAAAAAATATTGCGGATGAATCATCGCTGCAGGAAGCTTTTACGTATTGCTTAAACAAATCGACGAATCGACAAGTTTTTATAGAGACGGACATGCGGGCATACGCCAATCCAACCCGCATGAAAAATATTGAGATGGCGACAAGAAAACTAATTGAACAAGCAAATTCATTATGCCCAAAATGTGAAACACCGGGTTTCCGTGTCGTACGAAAAGTACCTGGGCGATTATGCGAGCAGTGTCATTCTCCTACTAAACAAATTGTGCGACACATCCACGCCTGCTCTACTTGTCACTATCAACTAACAGAATATCTTGATCCTGACGTATACGCCTCCCCGGCATACTGTGATTTTTGCAATCCATAATACAAAAAAGCAGTCATATCTCTCAACCGTAAGATGAGAAGTGACTGCTTTTTGTGCTTAACGAACCGCATAGCGACGTTCGAGACGATGCTGTCCCGCTTGAATGAGCGTCGACAAAATCCAATAAATCGTTGCCGAGAACAACAGGAGCGGCATGACGAGATACGTCGTCGCGGCGATTTGGTCCGAGACGTATGTCAATTCTTGAACCGCGATGACCGAACCGAGCGATGTCGATTTGATGATGTCGATCACCGAGTTCGAGACAGGTGGAATCGCACGCGACAAGGCTTGTGGGAAGATGATGTCTTTGAATCGTTTCCCACGCGGAATGCCGAGGGCGACACTCGCCTCGACTTGCCCTTTGTCGACCGAATGGATGGCGGCACGGAACGCTTCCGAGATATACGCCGCGAAGTGGAGGCCGAGTCCATAGATGAGCGCCTGCATGCCGCTCAACTGGACGAAGCCCGTCAACCCGACGTAAAGAATGAGCAATTGTAACAAGAGCGGGGTCCCGCGGAAGAACGAGATGTACAACCGCGTGAACCACCGGACAGGTTTGATGGGACTACTATGAAGCAACGCAATGATCAGACCGAGTACCAATGCAAGCAGAATCGATAGCACACTGGCGATCAACGTCAATTGCACGGCTTCAAGATAGACCGAACGGTTATCGATGACGGTCGTGATCAGTTCATTCATTGACTGATGTCCTCACCGAAGTACTTCTCTCCGATTTCCTCCATCGTGCCGTCTTCTTTCATTTCAGCGAGCGCTTCGTTCAAGCCTTCGAGCACGTCTGAGTCTTGACGAGCCATAAAGCCGGCTTGACTCTGGTTGAAGACGTCACCGACTGCTTTCACGTCGTAGCCCGTCTTCTCAAGCTCTGTCAAGATGAAGAGACGGTCGTTCAAGGCTGCGTCGAGGCGACCGACTTGAAGGTCTTGGAGCACTTGGTTCGCACCTTTGTAGAACTTCACTTCAGCGCCGGCTTCTTCAGCCATCTGTGCGTACACAGATCCTTGCGTCGAGCCGACGACTTTTCCGTCGAGGTCGTCGATGCCTTGGATGTCTTCGTTGTCTGATCCGACGATGACTTGGGCGCCTGAGATCGCATACGGGTCAGAGAACGCGTACTTCTCTTGACGCTCTGGCGTGATGCTCATTTGGTTGGCAATCAAGTCGATGCGTTCCGCGTCGAGTGCCGGGACGAGTCCTTTAAAGTCCATCGCTTCAAATTCGAGCGTGTAACCGGCACGTTCTGCCGCTTCGTTCAACACGTCGATGTCGTACCCTGTGAGTTCACCTTTATCTTTGTACGTGAACGGTGGGTATGTCGCTTCTGTCCCGACCGTGATGACCGTCTCTTCCGAACCGCTGTTCGTCTCTGAGCCGCAAGCTGCGAGCACCCCGAATGATGCGCCGATTGCGAGTACAGCCGTTAATGATTTTTTCATATAAATTCCGCCTTCCTGATAATCCATATTCGATTACATGGTTTTAAACAATATACTCATCATACTGACGGGGGCATACGTTGTCAAACAAAAACCACCACCCTCGTCAGGGCAGTGGTCATCCATCAATCGATCGCTTTCGCTTGCTTCATCACATCGCGTTCAATCGCTTCACGTTTTGCGGTCGTCTTCTCGGCACTATCCGCGTGAACGCTGAAATAGAACTTGATTTTCGGTTCGGTCCCAGATGGGCGGAGGCAGAACCATGAGCCATCCTCAAAGATGAATTTGAGCACGTTCGAAGACGGCAAGTCGATCGCCTCCGACTCGTTTTGGCGAAGATCGGTCGCGACTTGTTTCTTATAGTCTTCGAAACGGACGACTTCGTAACCACCGACTTCTTGCGGCGGGTTCGCTCGGAACGCTTCCATCATCCGGCCGATTTGCTCAAGTCCAGCTTTCCCTTTGAGCGTCATCGACTGGAGCGACTCCTCATAGAAGCCATACTTCTCATAGACGGCTTGGAGCGCGTCGTAAAGGGTGCGTCCGTGCTGTTTATGGAAGGCTGCCATCTCCGCTCCAAGAAGACACGCCTGAACGGCATCTTTATCGCGACAGAAATCACCGATCAAATAACCGTAGCTCTCTTCGTAACCGAACAAGAACTCGTATTCTCCTGACTCCTCGTACTGCTTGATTTTCTCCCCGATAAATTTGAAGCCGGTGAGCGTGTTCTCAAGATGGACACCGTACGCCTTCGCGATGGCCGCCCCGAGTTCAGACGTGACGATCGTCTTGGCGACAAACCCATTCGTCGGGAGCGTACCGGTCTCCACTTTTTGTGACAAAATGTAGTCCATGAGGAGCGCACCCGTCTGGTTGCCCGTTAAGACGAACCATTCGCCATTCCGATCACGGACCGTGAAGCCGACGCGGTCGGCATCCGGGTCCGTCGCCATTAAAAGATCAGCCTCGACGCGGTCACCGTATTGCATGGCGAGCTCGAACGCGGCCCGTTCTTCCGGGTTCGGGTAACTGACCGTTGGGAACGCGCCGTCTGGCTCGGCTTGTTCTTCAACGATTGTCACGTGCTCGAAGCCATACGCCTTGAGCCCTTCCATGACGGGACGACGGCCGGTGCCGTGGAGTGGTGAAAAGACGATTTTGAGCGGATCTCCTTGGACGTCGTGATGGATGCGAATCGACTGTAACGCGTCCATATAGGCCGCGTCGACGGATGAATCGACCGTCACGAGCGTGCCGTCTGAACGAAGGCTCGCCTCTTCTTTCACTTCAATCAACAGTTCGTCTTCAATCGCATTGACGTATGAGACGAGTTCGTCGGCTTCTGCCGGCGGCAACTGTCCGCCGTCCGCACCGTATACTTTGAAACCATTGTATTCTGGAGGATTGTGGCTCGCCGTAATGACGATCCCACCAAAGGCGTTCAAGTGACGCACCGCGAACGATAGCTCTGGCGTCGCTCGGAGGCTCGGGAACAAGTACGTCTTAATCCCGTTCGAAGCGAGCGTCCGTGCCGCCTCGAGCGCGAACTCTGGTGAGAAGTGACGGGAGTCGTGCGCGATGACGACACCGTGACGTTTCGCCTCTTCGCCAGAAGCGGCGATGAAATCGGCGAACCCTTTTGAAGCTTTCCGAATCGTATAGATGTTCATCCGATTGGCCCCAGGCCCGATTTCGCCGCGCATTCCGCCCGTCCCGAATTCGAGCGTCTTATAGAAGGCGTCTTCGAGTGACGTATCATCTTTCGCCATCTCCTCGAGCTCGACCCGAAGATGCGGCTCGAGCGCCTCGTGTTGTTTCCACCGTTCATACGTTTGTTGCCATGCCATGGTTAGTTCCCCTTTCGACATTTAAAATTCAATCGAAGTACTCGCCAATTTGTTCCATCTTGTATAGGATGGAAGTAACGAAACTTCGAGGTGATTCTATGTTCCCAACTATGCGTGCCCAAGAATTGAAACAGATCGTCCATACGGATTCGATTCGCTTTATCGATTGCCGCTATTCCCTGAACGACGCTTCCTACGGGAAGTACGTGTATCGTCAAGGCCATCTCCCGAACGCGGTCTTTCTCGATTTGATGGAAGACTTGTCTGGTCCCGTTGAAGAGCACGGCGGCCGCCACCCGCTTCCTTCGAAAGAAGCATGGACGGCGACGCTCCGTCGCATCGGGATTCAAGAAGACGATTTGATTATCATTTACGACGACGGGTTCCCATACGCCGCGCGCGCCTGGTGGCTCTTCAAATGGGCTGGACATGAGCGCGTCGTTGTGCTCGAAGGCGGGATTCAAGCCGGTATCACATACTGCGGCGAGACGACGACAGAGATCCCGAACTATCCGGCGTCTGACTACGTCCCTCAATTCCAAGACGAGATGATTGCCACGATCGAAGACGTGAAGGCTGCACGTACGGCAGAGCTGTATGACTCCCGCACGGCCGACCGTTTCGACGGCAGCCACGAACCGATTGACCACAAGGCAGGACATATTCCGAACGCTCTCCTCTGTTCATATGCTGACGCCGTCACGGATCTCGGCACGTTGCAAGACTTTCATGATTTGAAAGAGCTTTACGTTGACGTGCTCGATGTCCCGAACCCAATCTTTTACTGCGGGAGCGGGGTCACCGCCTGTGTCAACATCTTAGCGTTACACGCCCTCGGCAAAGATGATGTCCGTCTTTACCCCGGCTCTTATTCTGACTGGATCTCTTATCCAGAAAACGAGGTCCACCCATAACGGGTGGATCTCGTTTTTTATTTCACGCTCGTCGGTTTGATGTTCCAAACCGCGTTCGCGTATTCCGTGATGGTCCGGTCGCTCGAGAAGATTCCCGATTTGGCCGTGTTGACGATTGAACTCTCGGCCCAACGCGCCTTATCGGCGAACACTTCCCCGGCCCGACGCTGTGCCTGCATATAGGAGGCGAAGTCTTTCAAGACGAGGAAATCGTCGTTGTAGACGAGCAGCGAATCAAAGATCGCCTGGAATTGATACTCACCGACCTTATCGAACGTTCCGTTGACGAGACCGTCGACGACATCACGTATTTCTTGGTTCGCATGATAGATGTCCGCCGCATGATAACCGCCGAACTTCTTGTAGTTCATGACTTCTTGCGGCGTCAAGCCGAAGATGAAGATATGGTCATCTCCGACCGCATCTCGAATCTCGATGTTCGCCCCATCGAGCGTCCCGATCGTGAGCGCACCGTTCATCATGAACTTCATGTTGCCGGTCCCTGACGCTTCGTAGCTCGCCGTCGAGATTTGCTCGCTCACATCAGAGCCTGGGAAGATTCGTTCTGCCATGGAGACGCGATAGTTCTCAAGGAAGACGATCTTAATGAACTGGCTCGCCCGTTTATCGTGATTGATCATCGTCGCGAGAGCGTTGATGTAACGGATGACTTCTTTCGCATAGTAGTATCCAGGTGCCGCTTTCGCACCGAAGATGAACGTCCGCGGTACCATCGTGAACGTCGGGTCCGCTTTGATTTTTTGATAGAGGGCATGAATGTGAAGCGCATTCATAAGCTGACGCTTGTAGGCGTGCAGCCGTTTCACTTGAACGTCAAAAATCGAGTTCGGATCGACGGTGATGCCCGTCTCGTCTTGAATGTATGACGCCAAATCGAGTTTGTTCTGTTGCTTCACGTCCATGACCTGTTCTTGGAAGCTCGCGTCTTTCGAGAAGCCCATCAACTTCTCTAAGTCGTTCGGATGTTCAATCCACGATGGGCCGACCGCGTCCGTGATCAAGTTCGAGAGGCGCGGGTTGGACTTGAGTAACCAACGACGGTGCGTGATCCCGTTCGTCTTGTTGTTGAAGCGAAGCGGGAACATCTCGTACAAATGACGCATCTCGCGTTGCTTCAATATATCGGTATGGATTTGGGCGACACCGTTCGTCGAGTGTGAACCGACGACAGCCAAGTTCGCCATATTGATGTGCGCGTTCGAGACGATGGCGATATCCCCCATATGCGGCTCGAGGTGCGGGTAGTTGACGAGCACGTCGCGACAGAAACGGCGGTTGATTTCTTCAATGATCTGATAGATGCGCGGCAATAACCGTTCATACATCTCGACCGGCCACTTCTCAAGCGCTTCGGCGAGAAGTGTATGGTTCGTGAACGACATGACACTTTTCGTCACACGCCATGCTTCTTCCCATCCATAGCCGTGCTCATCCATCAAGATGCGCATTAATTCTGGAATCGCGACGACCGGGTGCGTGTCGTTGATGTGGACGGCGTAATGGTCACCTAGATGTTTAAGCGATTTGTTATGACGGAGATATGAGGCAATCATCGATTGGATGCCCGCCGACACGAAGAAGTATTGTTGTTTCAGGCGCAGCACTTTTCCTTCGTACGTCGTGTCATCCGGATAAAGGAATTCAGAAATCGTCGCAATCGACTGCTTATATTTGAGCAAGTCTTTGTATGACCCTTTCGTCCGTTCCATATACTCCTCATCGTCGTAAGGCGATTCGGCGTTCCATAGACGGAGCGTGTTGACGACATCATTTTTGTAACCGATGACCGGCATATCGTACGGGACGGCCCGGACGACTTCGTCCGGATGATGGACGACACGCAGACGGTCGCCGATTTGTCTCATTTCAATCCAGCCGCCGAAGTTGACGTCGATCGCACGATCGGCACGGCGCGTCTCCCACATATTGCCGTCTCGAAGCCAATTGTCCGGGAGTTCGACTTGATAGCCGTCGACGATCTTTTGTTTGAAGAGGCCATAGCGGTAACGAATCCCGTTCCCATGCCCTGGCAAGCTGAGTGCGGCGAGCGAGTCAAGGAAGCAAGCGGCCAATCGACCGAGGCCCCCGTTCCCAAGGCCCGGTTCCGGCTCGAACTCGGTGATTTCCGTGAAATCAAATCCGAGCTCCTCGAGCCCTTCTTGGACGACTTCTAACACATCCATGCTGAGCAAGTTGTTGTATAAAAAACGCCCCAACAAAAACTCAAGCGAGAAATAGATGACTTGCTTACTTTGCTTCTCTTCTTGCTTGTCGCGCGTGTTAATCCACTTCGGGATTGCCTGCTCACGCACTATCGTAGCCAACGTCTGATACACTTCCTGCTCGGTCCCTTCCTTGAACGATTTCCCGTTTAAGGCGACGAATCGGTCTTTGAACAAAGTGACGAAGCTCTGTTTGTCTGTGAACATATGTGTGTAAAACTCCTTCCAGTCATGCGAATAAGTGATAGAGCTCACGGTATTGCTTCGCGGATTGTTTCCAGCTGAAGTCCGCCGTCATTGCTTGATGGACAAGTGCATTCCACGTGTTGCGTTCATAGAAGACACGAATCGATTTTTCAATCGTGGCGAGCATTTCATGAGCGTTGTAGTTCAAGAACCCAAAACCGGTCCCTTCCTGCGTATATTCGTTGAACGGCTTCACCGTGTCACGAAGTCCTCCCGTCTCACGGACGATCGGGAGCGTCCCGTAACGCATCGAGATCAATTGGCTGAGGCCGCACGGCTCAAAGCGTGACGGCATGAGGAATGCGTCCGAACCGGCGTAAATCAAGTGAGCGAGTTCGATGTCAAAGCCGATATACGAACCGACCTTGCCAGGATGCGACGCCGTCATGTGATGGACGATACCCTCATACTCGGGTTGACCCGATCCGAGGAAGACGAACTGACAGTCCAAGTTACCGAGCTCCTCACTCACCGCTTCAATCAAATCAAGCCCTTTTTGTTCGACGAGACGGCTGACGAATCCGATCAACATGACATCGTCACGCACTTCCAAACCGAACCGTTCCTGCAGCATACGCTTGTTGGCCAACTTTCCTTCTTTGACCGTGTCCAAGTTATACGTCTTCGCGATTCGTTTGTCCGTACTCGGATCGTTCGTCGCCAAGTCGAGACCGTTCAAAATTCCCCGGACGTCGACGGCTCGGTGACGAAGCGCCGCATCAAGCCCTTCTCCGTAATACGGCTCCATGATTTCATCACGATATGACGGACTGACCGTCGTGATTTGATCGGAATGGACGATGCCCGCTTTCATATAGTTGACGAGACCGTTATGTTGAATCCCTTCCGCCGTGAAGTGTTCGGGTCCGAACTGCAACAGCTCTCCGAGGACAGCTTCCGGGAAGATTCCTTGATACTGCAAGTTATGGATTGTGAAGACAGTACGGATCCGTTGATACGCCTCGATATGTTGATAGTGGATCCGCAAGAACGCCGGGACGACGCCGGTCTGCCAATCGTGACAATGCAACACGTCCGGGACCTCTTCGACTTTGCCGATCATCTCAAGGACGGCACGTGAGAAGAACGCGAACCGTTCGGCATCATCGTAGTGCCCGTAGAGCACGCCTTCACGCTTAAAGTAATATTCGTTGTCGATAAAGTAGTAGGTGATGCCGTCCCGTTCGAGCTTAAGGACCGCACCGAACTGTTTGCGCCATCCGACAGGGACGATCAAATCAAACATATATTCCATCTCGTCGACGTACTCCTGTGCAATCGAACCATACTTCGGCATGACGACACTGACGTCCTCACCAAGGCTAGACACCGCTTGAGGGAGCGAGCCGATGACATCGGCAAGCCCCCCCGTCTTCATGAACGGTGCCGCTTCTGAAGCGACATACCATATTTTCATAATATCCTCCTTCACACCGTTGTCCGTTTTCCGATGACGATCGGCTCATCGACCGTCCCGCGAATGACCTGTCCGCGTTTCACGACCACTTCTTTGTCTAAAATGGCGTTCTCGACGACAGCGCCCTCTTCAATGATGGACTTGGATAAAATGATTGAATTTTTAATGCGGGCGTGCTCACTGACGACGACCCCGCGGAAGAGAATACTGTTCTGGACTTCTCCGCTAATTTTACATCCGTTCGCGACGAGCGCTTCATTCACTTTCGACCCTTTCAAATAGCGGGTCGGCGGTTCATGCTTGATCTTCGTGTAAATGTGCGGGAAGTCATAGATGATGCCTTCCTGACGAAGTAGGCGCATACTTTCATTGTAGTATGAAAGGACGGAATGAATCACTTGCATTTTCCCAGTATAGTGATAACCGTGAACGTGGAGACGATGGAGTTGGGGACGAATGACGCCATCCAACAAGTCGTATTCCCCTCTAGCCGTCGCTTCATTGACAAGGCGGAGGAACAAGTTTTTCGACATGATGATCGTCTCCGTGTATGCGTACTCGTCGGCCGGGCTGAAGCCGCGTTCCGAGATGCCGACGACGCGGTCGTTCTCGCCGAGACGAATCGGACGGCAGTAGCCGCATTTTTGCTCGTGACCGGTATACGCGAGCGTGATGTCCGCACCCATCTCTTTATGATGGTCGAGCATGTCTTGGAAATCGATCGTCGTCAAGACGTTCGATCCTGTGATGACGACGTACGGTTGCTTGCTGCGCACAAAATGCTCGCGGTGTATCGAGAAGTTGGCCAAATCACCCAAGTAAGCTTCGCCGTCTGGTTTCAGCGCCGGTGGGAAGATGTGGAGGCCGCCTTGTGAACGGTCGAGGTCCCACTCTTTCCCAGATCCGAGGTGGTCCATTAACGAGCGATACTTATCGAGCGTGTATATCCCGACTTGGTTGATCCCTTGTGTGATCATGTTCGTCAAAGTAAAGTCAATGAGTCGATAACGTCCTGAGAACGGCACGGCCGCTAAATTGCGATGTCCCGTAAACTCTGGAAACAGTCCTTCTTCGGTCCCTAAGTTGATGACCCCTAACAAATCATTCGTCAACAGTAACGCCTCCTTGCGTCGGTCTTTTTTTAGTTCAAGCACGTTGTTTGAATACTGTGCCGCTCTGGATATTTTCATGTGGTTCAATGACAACGATCTCACCACCCGGCTCGCCGATTGTTGCCCCGTCCTCGATGACGGCACAGCTTGCGACGATGGCACGATGAATCGTTACATCTTTGCCGATGCGTGCTCCCGGCATAATGACAGAGTCTTTAACGAGCGACCCTTCGCCGACACGGACGTCGTAGAACAAGACGGAGTGTTGGACTTCTCCTTCGATTTGACAACCTTCGTTAACGACCGACTGTTCGACACAGGCGTCTTTTCCGATGAACTGCGGCGTCTGGTTCGGGTTGACCGAATACATCTTCCAGTTCGGGTCGTACAAATCGAACGGCGGATCTTCTTCGAGCAGGTCCATGTTCGCTTCCCAAAGTGATTGAATCGTACCGACATCTTTCCAGTAGCCCTTGAACTTGTAGGCGAAGACGTTTAAACCGTCGAGGAGCGTATTCGGAATGATGTTCTTCCCGAAGTCAAAGCTTGACGTCTCATCTTCTGCATCTTGGATCAAGTGCTCCCGCAGCACTTTCCAGTTGAAGATGTAGATGCCCATCGAAGCCAAGTTGCTTTTCGGCTTTTCCGGTTTCTCATCGAACTCATTGATGCGAAGATCGTCACTCGTGTTCAAAATCCCGAAGCGTGGCGCTTCGTCCCATGGTACTTCCATAACCGAGATTGTGACGTCCGCATTTTTCTCTTTGTGGAAATCAAGCATCTTCTCGTAGTCCATCTTATAAATATGATCACCCGACAAAATCAAGACGTACTCCGGATTGTAATCATTGATGTAGCTCAAGTTCCGGTAAATCGCGTTCGCCGTACCTTCATACCAGTTCTTCCCCGATTGTGCCTGGTATGGGGGCAAGATGGCCAAGCCTCCGTTACGACGATCTAAATCCCAAGCCGAACCGATGCCGAGATAACGGTTCAATTCAAGCGGTTCATATTGTGTCAACACGCCGACTGTCGTAATTCCCGAATTCGTACAGTTCGATAAAGGGAAATCGATGATTCGGTACTTCCCTCCAAAGTGGACAGCCGGTTTCGCTGTCTTGCGCGTGAGGGGCCCGAGTCTCTTCCCTTCTCCGCCCGCGAGGAGCATCGCAACCATTTCTTGCTTCATAGTACAGCCTCCTAAATTCATAATATAAACCTCTATTACCCTTTTTCGCTGTTTCCTAATGTATTCCTGCCCAAATTATTATATGATAACGTTTACATTTTGAATTTAATTGAAAGATTGACGATATAATGAATGAAGAGAGAGGTGAAACGATGCGCGCATGGATTGGAACACTATTTTTCGCCGGACTGACCGCTGTCGGATTTACGGTGAGCGGGGCTTTAAAAGAAGAGATTGAACAAGCAAAAACGATTGTCGCCTGGGGGGAAGAGACCGTCGACACAGAGCCGCTCTCGACAAAGCACGCCGTCACGCTTGCCTATAAAGGCGGTACGGAAGCGCTCTACTTGAGCGGCCGGCGAGACGACGTCTCGGTCGACGGGCTCCCGGACCATATCCGTGACGCCATCATCGTCATTGAAGACCGGAAGTTCAACGCCCATCCCGGCTATGATCTCGGCGGCATCGCCCGGGCGTTCATCAACAACGCCAACGAGTCATCGATGCAAGGAGGGAGCACGATTACACAACAATTGGCGCGGAACGTTTACTTGACGCACGAGCGGACGTACGAGCGAAAAGTGAAAGAATTGATGATCGCCCGGGCGCTCGAGAAAAATTATAGTAAGAAAGAAATTATTACCGCATACAGCAACGTCATTTTCTTCGGTCATAACGTCTACGGCATCCAGTCAGCGGCTGACACGTACTTCAATCGTCCGCTCGAGGATTTAAATTGGAATCAAATCGCATACTTGTTGACAGTCCCGAACAATCCGTCTTTATACAACCCGCTCGAACCGTCGTCTGCATTTTACGAGCGGAAAGACCGGATTTTGACACAACTGAAAGATGCCGGAGTGTTGTCAGCACAAGCGTATGACGCGTCGTACGGTGTGAAGCTGAAAGCCACCTACAAACAGCATGAAATTCAGTACCCGGATTACATGGACGCGGTCATTAAGGACGCGGTTCGGCTCGTCAGAACCCGCTACGACCTTGACGAAGAAGGAGCCCGTAACTATTTGGCGAGCCATCAAGCGACGATTGAGACGTATTTATCTGTCTCGCGCCAGACGAAAGCGAAGCGTGAGCTGAGCCGGTTGCCTGCAGGCGTGAACGGCGGTTACGCTGAACTGACGCCGAACGGGCGCATCGTCGCCCTCGTCGATTCGGAGATGACAAAGAGCGGGGAGTTCAACCGGGCGACACAGGCGTTCCGCCAACCTGGTTCGGCCATCAAGCCGATCGTCGTCTTCGCCCCATTCATCGAAGAGACGAACGCGACACTAGAGACCGTCCTTGATGGAAGACCGACCTGCTACGGCACGTATTGCCCGACGAACAGCGGCAACCGTGTACTCGGTGACGTGACACTTCGTGATACGGTCGCCTACTCGTTCAACACCCCGGCGCTCGCAGCGTTCTCCGTGATCGACCAAGATGCCGCCTACGCCACGGCCGACTTGATGTTCAGCCAGTGGGACAAAGAGAGCGACAACAGCATGGCGAGCGCTCTCGGCGGTTTGACACAAGGGGTGTCGCCGAAAGAACTAGCTGCCGCCTATACGCCGTTTCTTAACGGTGGCGTGTACGTATCAGGACAGACGATTAAGGAAATCCGGTTCGGTTCTGGTGCCCCGACGCTCACGCCAGGCGTGACGAAACAAGCCGTCTGGTCAGAAGAGACGGCGGCAACGATGCGACAAGCGTTATCTGCCGTCACGTCGTATGGGACCGGACGCTATGCAGGGCAAATCAAACGTCCGTACGTCGGCGGCAAGACCGGTACGACGAACGCCCACAAAGATATGTGGTACGTCGGGTTGACCGATGAGACGATCACCGCCATCTGGCTCGGTGCGGACACACCGCGTCCGTTCCCCGAGCTCGCCAATCGAGCCTACCCCGCCATCGTTTGGACGGAGGCACATCGTTAAAAGGTCAGGGACAATGAACTGCTCCCTGTCAAGTAGACAGGGCAAATAATGAAAACCAGCCTAGGCGGCTTGAGTCCTGTATTCGACAGGGCTCAAGCCGTTTAGTCGTTTCTGGAAACGATCATGGTTGTAGAACGATATGTAGGCCTCGATGGCTGATGTGAGTTCGCTGTAGGCCTGGAACTCACGCAAATAGTACATCTCGACTTTCAGGGTACCCCAAAAACCCTCAATCGGGGCGTTGTCGAGACAACGTCCGACCCGGGACATGCTGTGGGTCAGCCCCGCGTCTTCCACCATGCGTTTGAACCCTCTCGAGGTATATTGGAACCCTCGGTCGCTATGGATCATCGGACTCGCTCCTGAACGGAGCCCCGCGATGGCTGGGATCATCGTCTGGAAGACGAGCGCGTTGTTGTTGGATTTCCCGATGCGATAGGCGACGATCGAGCCGTCATAGAGGTCGATGATCGCGCTCAGATACGCCTTCTTCCCGGCGCCATATTTGAACTCGGTGACGTCGGTGCACCACTTCTCGTCCGGTCGGGACGCGCTGAATTCCCGGTTCATCAGGTTCTCGGCCACATGTTGCGGTGACGATTTCTTATGCCGCTTTCGTTTCTGGCGGATGACCGAACGGATCTCATGGATGCGCATGAGACGATAGATCCGCTTCTCATTGTATGCCGGCAGGCCATGTTGACGTCGTCTGCGGTTGATTGTCATGGTGAGCCGTCGATAGCCGTAGGTCCCGTTCACCTGGTCATAGAGGAGACGGATGTCCTCCAGTAAGCCCAAGTTCTCCTCCTCGCGTACCGAGACGGTACGCTTCAACCATTTGTAGTAGGCGGCCCGTGAGACCTGCGCGATTTCACACAGGAGCACGACCGGGAACGTGTCGGTCGTCGACATTTCCTCGATCGCCATGTAACGTAATTGTAGCCGGATTTGGCTGATCAACCTCTCCTCTCGATCTCCTCTAACTTTTTTAGGAACAGGTTCTCGGCCCGCAGGCGCTCGTTCTCCCGCTCGATCTGTTGGATGCGACGTTCGAGCTTCTCTTCGTTGGTCAGTTCCTCTTCTTGCTTCGTCCGTCCGCGCCGGTCCTCGAGCCCGTGCACGCCGTCGGCGTCATATTTTTTCGTCCAGCCGTAGACCTGGTGGTACGACACGGCGAATATCTCGGCCGTCTGTTGATAGTTCCGTCCATTGTCCAGGCAATACCTGACGATCTCCATGCGTTCCTCGAATGTGGTCTTTCTCCCTTTTGTCATAGCTCGATCCATCCCTTTTCTCGAATCTGTTAACTCGCTATGACTAGTATACTTCTTGATCCACCGATATAGAACCGAACGACTACTGATTTGATGTCTGGAGAGGACTTCCACCATGGTGACCCCATCGAGATAGTCACGTACGGCCGCTATTTTCTGTTCCTTTGTGTACAGTTTCCATGTCCTCGACTCCTTCAAGGCGTCGATTCCGCCGGTCTCGAATTTCACTTTCCACACCCGGAGGGTATGCTCAGAGACGTCATGGGCCTCCTCGATTTCCTTCCACGTATATGTTTCTTCTTCCATCATCCGTAGTGCACTCAGTTTTTGTTCGATTGAATGCCGACTTCTCGCCATAAAAAACACTCCCCAATCAGATAAACAGATTTGTTATTTCATCTGTCTACCTATTGGGGAGCATATCACAAGCGTCCCTGACCTCAGATTGTTGACTAACAGAATGTTTTCGCTCCTCCTCTTGGCGCCTCCGCTTTCCTAGGGGCGAGCAGGGAGCCGCATCGCGACGTTGTCGCTGCTGGGTCTCCCTCCGCTCGCTGATCCCTCAGGAGTCTCCGGCGCCGTCGGATGAGCGACGCGAGAGGCCGCCCTTGGGTGGCCTCTCGTCTTTTTCTGAGGCCTCGACGGCCGATAGAAAAAGCCCCCGATGCGGGCTAAAACCTCGAAAAGCGGGAACTGGTATGTATGGATCGTCACCGCCTCCGAACAGGAAGGGGAATCATCATGTACCGAGTCCATATCGCCAAACGCCATGAACCAATCCGCACCGACGCCTCGCTGGACCAACTGGTCCCGAAAGACCACCTCGTCCGCAAACTCGACCGCCACATCGACTTCTCCATCGTCCACCGGCTATGCGCGCCGCTGTATTCAAACACCGGACAGCCCGGCATCGACCCCGAGATCCTCATCAAGATCATCCTGCTCGGCCCGCTGTTCAACATCCGTTCCGTGCGACAGACCATCAAGGAAATCGAGACGAACCTCGCGTACCGTTGGTTCCTCGGGCTCGGGATGGACGAGAAAATTCCCGACCATTCGACGATCAGCCAGGCCTATCGACGCCGGTTCGCCGGCACGGACGTCTTTCGACAAATCTTCGAGGACATCGTGGGCCAGGCCGAAGCCCACGGCTTCATTTCAGGGCGCATCCTGATCACCGACTCGACCCACATCCGAGCCAACGCGAACAAGAAGAAGTTCGACAAGGTCGAGGTCGAGCAGGTCGTCGGCGATGTCGAGGAAGAGCTTCTCGGCCGGGTGAACGAGGAACGGGCCAAAAGAGGAAAAAAGCACTGAAGCCCGCGCGACAGAAGAAGAAGCGTCGACTCATCAAGGTGAGCCGGACCGACCCTGAGGCGGGCTATATGTACCGTGACCAGAAGCCGGAAGGCTTTTTCTGGCTGGTGCACCGGACGGTCGACGCCAAGCACAACCTCATCGTCGATGTGCACGTCACGCCCGGGAACGTGTCGGACAGCACCGTCTATCTGGACCGTCTCGACTATATCCTCAACCGTTTCGCCTATCCGCTCGAGGCGGTCGCGCTCGATGCCGGGTACTACACGACCGAGATCGCGAAGGCGCTCGTCGAGCGCGGCGTTTTCGGCGTCATCGCCTGGCGGCGGTTCGGTGGGAAGAAGGGGATGTTTCGAAAGACGCGGTTCACCTACCTGCCGGACGTGGACGCCTATCTGTGTCCGGCGAAACAGCACCTCACCTATAAGACGACCGACCGTCACGGCTATCACCAGTACGCGCCCAATCCTGCCGTCTGTCAGAACTGCCAGCTCCTCGAGAAGTGCACGTCAAGCCGATCGAATCGGCGCGTCATCAACCGCCACATCGATGAGTCCTACCGCGAAACGGTGAGCGAGAACCGTCTGTCCGCATCGGGCAAGCACCTCTACCGTCTCCGGCCACAGACGGTGGAGCGCTCGTTCGCCGACGGGAAGGAGCTCCACGGTCTCCGCTTCACGTTCTACCGGGGGAAAGAGGCGGTGGACCGCGCCAACCTGGTGGCAGCGACCGCACAAAACATGAAGAAGCTGGCCAACCTGTTGGCCGAAAACGACCGTCTACATAGCATTTTTTCAATTTTATGTCGGGCAGAGCGCCTCGAGCTCGTTGAACACAAAAAAAAGACGAACCCATTCGCCAGAAGCGAATGGGTTCGTCAACAGCCTGAGGTCAGGGACAAGCGTCCCTGACCTTTGTTTATAAGATGATGTCCCCAACCGAGTTGAACAACCGAAGCAACGCCCACGCCAAGCCACTTAACAACAGCGCCCACATCATCGCTTGAATGAGCAAGAGCCCGATCGCCCGAAACGTCGACATCAACTGGCTGACTTGCCATATATAATAGAACAAATAGAGTACGAACGTGCCGAGCAAAACGCCGATGGCGGCGAGCAGCGAGTTTAAAAACAAGAAACTGACCCCTGACCCGACGAGGAAAATCGTCGCCCCCGGCTTCAACCGATGGAGCGAGCTGCCGTTCGTCTCACGAGCAAAGAAGGCGAAGCCAAGCTGATTGAACGTGTCAGCGACAAGCTTGAACGCACTAAACAGCATGAAGTATATCGTGAAAAAGACGACGAGGACGAGCACTTTCGTCTCTTGTACTGATAATAAGGCGATGATTTCACTGTACACACCGACACGAGTCATCCATGCGATGACGTATTCACTCGTCGCGATAGCGAGTGACATCGAGAACAAGATGATGCCGATCAACGGGGCATAGCTCAACAAGTACACATTCGTTTTCATAGGGAGGCTCCAATTTCACATTTATTTCTCATATTCAGTGCAAATCTAATATCAAGTATATTATAATATTTGTAGTCATGGAGAACAAAAGGGGGATTTTCGGATGGGTTTATTATTGATGATGGCAGTCAGCGTCGTCTTCCTCGCCGCGATTTTTACAGCAGGATACAACAGAAAGCCAGAAGGTAACCAATAAGAGCCGAGATTCTCACGAATCCGGCTCTTTTTTTTTATGTCCTGAGCAAACGCTCCACGTGTGAAGTTTTTCAAAGCGATGAGTACGACTTTATTTCAATCCCGCATATCCTTGTTGGCGAAGCGCCTCATAGACGATGATGGCCGCCGTATTCGACACGTTGAGCGAGCGGACGAGGTTCGATTGCGGGAGACGGATACAACGGTCGAGGTTGTTCTCGATCACTTCCATCGGCAACCCTTTCGTCTCGCGTCCAAAGACGAAGAAGTAGTCTTTGTCGACGACTGAGACGTCGAGGTCACTCGGGTACTGTTCCCCGTATTTTGTGATATAGAAGAACTCCCCGTCCGGATGCTGCTCCCACAACTCTTCGAGCGAATCGTGATAGCGGACGTCGACGAACTGCCAATAGTCGAGACCGGCCCGCTTTAACATCTTGTCATCCGTCGAGAAGCCGAGCGGGCGAATTAAGTGGAGCACCGAATTCGTCGCCGCGCACGTCCGTGACACGTTGCCCGTGTTCGCGGGAATTTCAGGTTGAAACATGACTACATGGATTGCCATAATGAGTACCTCACTTTTGTTGTTCGATTTCAAGTAAACGTTGCTTATGCGAGAGTCCGCCGGCAAAACCGGTCAACTTGCCGTTGCTGCCGATGACACGATGACACGGAAACAAGATCGGCAACGGATTCCGATTGAGCGCTTGCCCGACGGCGCGTAACGCTTTCGGGCGTCCGATTTGTTCGGCGATTTGTTTATACGTTCGGGTCTCCCCAGACGGGATCGTCAAGAGCGCGTCCCAGACTTCATGTTGAAACGGCGTGCCGTGCATCTCGATTGACGCACGATCGGACGCCTGAAGACCGTCACGTTCGACGCGTTCCATCAAATCAACGAGCCAATCAGGCGCCGGCTCGATCGACGGTATATCGGCGAAATCGAGCGCGACCAACTTCCCCTCTTCGTTCAGTTCGTACGATAACGGTCCCCACTTAGATGACACGGTTTTCACGTTCCCACTCCTCCCGGAAAATACGAATCTCCTCAAGCACTACTTCGGATTGTTCCTTCTGTTCGATCTCTCGATAAATCGTCTCGGCCTCTTCACCTAGAATGGCTCCGATTGCCCAAACAGCGGTCGCCCGCATATCTTCTCTCGCGTCTTCTTGAACGAACGCTTGCAACACCGGGACCGCGGACGGTTCACGATAATGTGCGAGCGCAAGGATGGCGTTTCGCTGAATCGGCTTCTTGCCGCGCCACGCTCCGGACAGATGCCCAAACTTTGTTTTAAATTCGCGGTTACTTAGTGTGAGGAGCGGTTCAAGGAGTGGCTTGACGATTTCCGCCTCCGGCAACAATTCCTCATGGTGCCGCCAATCTTTTTTGCGGTTGTACGGGCATACTTGCTGGCACGTGTCGCAGCCGTAAAGGCGTCCGCCCAGTTTCGAACGGAACTCGCGCGGCATGAGCGTCTTCATCTGCGTCAAATAGGCGATGCAGCGCTTCGCATCGAGCACCCCTGGCTCGACAAGCGCCGACGTCGGACAGGCCGTCATACACTTATCACAATCCCCACACCCGTCTTCAATCGCCTCGTCTGGCGGTAAATACGTATCAAGGATCATCTCACCTAAATAAATGTATGAGCCTTTTTCCGGGGAAATGATGGAACAGTTCTTACCGCTGAATCCGATACCGGCCCGTTCGGCCACAGCCCGGTCGACGAGTTCTCCCGTATCCACCATTGAACGGGTCCGGACCTCGGGGACGAGTGTCTCGATATAAGCTTGAAGCTTCTCAAGGCGCGAACCGACCGCACGGTGGTAATCAAGTCCCCACGAGGCGCGGGCAAAGAGTCCTCGTCGTGAACCGGATACGCTGCGCGGCGCCTCCTTTAACTTGCTCGGGTACGCGATGGCGATGGCGATGATGGACTGGGCGTCTTCAAGCAACAACTCCGGCTTTGTCCGCTTGTCTAAATCCGGCTCCTCAAAACCTGATGCGAAGCCTTTTTCTTGTTGTTTGACGAGCCTCTGTTTCATGACGATGAACGGGTCCGCCGTCGTCACTTTCAACTCGTCGATCCCAATCGTCTGGGCGTACTCGATAATTTTTTGTTTTAACGTTTCCGGACTTAATCCGTTCATCCAATCACCTCTTCCGAGTCTATTTTCGCATACAAAAAATCTCTCCGCCACTCGGCAGAGAGATGAAGAAGCGGGTGAAGAGAATCGAACTCTCGTCATCAGCTTGGAAGGCTGAGGTTTTACCATTAAACTACACCCGCACGGTTATCATATGTTCGCCTCATCAGCGACTACAATCAATATACACCTATACTTTTATGAAGTCAATACTTATGTTGAAATTCTTTTGTTAGAATGCTTATGAACAGTTATATACCCCGATAAATCGACTGTAAATCATATTTCAATATATCGTCATGGGCGATAAAAAAAGCCTGCCGTAAATGTACGGCAGACTGTTCAAAGCGAAGACGTCTTCGGTTCTCGTAACAGGTGTTTAATGTCGCGGAACGTGACGAACGTCTTATTCTTCGCATCATATAGTTTGTAGCGAAGCGATTTCAAACTTGAGAACAACCCGATCGTCGTCGCCTTTTGCAATGGCGGTGTCATCGTATGTGCTTTTTCCAAGTTGTAGTTTGGAACGCGTGGGCTTAAGTGGTGAACGTGATGGAATCCAATATTCCCGGTCACCCACTGGAGTACTTTCGGCAACTCGTAATATGAGCTTCCTTCGATCGCGGCTTTGACGTAGTCCCATTCACTCTCGTCTTCAAAGTAAGAATCTTCGAACGTATGTTGGACGTAGAAGAGCCAGATGCCGAGAAGACCGGCCGTGAACATCGTAATGCCTTGGACGATGAGAAATGCCTGCCAACCTACGAGCGCAATCACTGCTCCATACAAGACGACGAGTGCCGCATTGATGACGTACGTATTCGTACGCTCTTTCTTACGTGCATCTTTCCGGTTGAATCGGCTCGTGATCATAATCAAATACAATGGACCGAGACCGAACATGACGAGCGGGTTGCGGTACAAACGATATTGAAGACGAGTCCACTTCGATGCTTCGAGGTACTCTTCAATCGTCATTACCCAAATATCCCCTACCCCGCGCTTATCCAAGTTCCCGCTTGAGGCATGGTGAATCGAATGCTCCCGCTTCCACTTTTCGTATGGGAATAACGTGAGCACGCCCATGATCGTACCGACGATGTTGTTCGCCTTTTTGTTTTTGAAGAACGATCCGTGCGTACAGTCATGAAATATAATAAACATCCGGACGACAAATCCTGCCGCGATGATCGCGAGTGGAATCGTCAAGAATATAGAAATACTGAGCGCTTGGTACGCTAAAAACCAAGCCACTAAAAACGGTAAGATTGTGTTGATCATTTGACGCACACTCTTCTTCACATCTGCTTTTTCAAACGGCGAGACGTGTTTGCGGAGTTGGGCAATTTTTTCTTTACTCATATTACTTTCTTCCCCCTCAACTACATATAACATTGGCTACGACTACAGTAAAATGAAACATCGCACGATCATTACAACCGAATTATGCGCCATTTATTAACACCAGGTAATTATACCACATATAATTTATATTGTTTGATTATTTCAAATTTGGTAACAACAATTCCATTAACACTTCATTTAAAATTACATATTAATCCCTTTTATAGGATTAAAAGGTTCATCACCAAAACGTGTGGTTGACCTCGGATTCTAAGAACAGTGCTCGGAAATAGAAAAAAAGCGAAAACCCCAGTATCGTAATTGTTGTCTAGACAAACCACGATTGGAGTTTTCGCTTTGTCCCAACAGTTTATCAAATTAATTCTTCCACTGCCACCGTTTTTTCAAATCGAGGCGCCCTCTGACGAGGAACCCCATGTCTTCCCGGTCTCTGTACGAGACCGGGACGTCGCATGTCCGGTCTGCGGGTGCGGGACGACGCGTCACGCCAAAACGCGACGCCGATTCCGTCACGGCTACGCCTGGGGAGTCGGTACGATTTGGATCGAGCTCGACATCCCGCGCCAACGCTGCGGGGCATGCGACCTCACGTTCGTCCATGACTATGGGCTCGGTTTGGGTCACTCCTCCACACGTTCTTTCCGTGAGGCCATCGCACGACGATGTCACGGGAGGACGATCGCGGACGTCGCCCGTGAATATGAACTCCCTTACACCACCGTGGAACGGTGGTTCTATCTTCATGCATCGAAAGGAATCGAGGAGGCGGATGCCCGTCACGTGCTCGTGGACGAGTTCGCCACGCGGAAGGGCCATCATTATGCGACCGCCGTCCTGGACGCAGAAAGCGGGCGACTGCTCTCCATCGTCCCAGGGCGAGACGAGTCGGCGGTCACGGCCGCACTCGCGTCGGTCCCCGGGACCGTGATGACCGTCGTCAGCGATTTCGCCCCTGCGATGGCGAATGCGATCGCACGCGTGTTCCCGGATGCGGACCATGTACTCGACCGGTTCCATCTCGTCCAGTTCTTCACCGAGGCACTCCGACGCCGGAGGCGTTTCTTGGACGACACGAAGCGCCAGTACCATGTCCGGTCAATCGATCGGTCACTCGCGCGACGCCCGGAGGAACTGACGGCCGAAGGTCATGAGATTGTCCGGGCATGCCTCGCCGAGGACAGGGTCACGCGCGAGGTTTATCGGGGCCTCCAACACATCCGCTATGTGCTGAAGGCGTCGAGCGACGTCCAAGCGAGGCGCCGGCTGTCAGATTGGCTGTCCCGATACCGGTTCCACCCGTGCGGGCCCCTGGCGAAGATCGCGAAGACGATTCAGGCCAGAGAGAAGGCGGTCCAAAGGACGGTCCTTTCACGACTCTCGAACGGGAAGATGGAGGGGACGAACAACAAGATCAAGCTCATCAAACGGCGAGCATACGGCTATCGGAACCTAGACCGTTTCTTCTTGAGGCTGCGGTTAGAAATCGGTCGCACCAGTGTCAACCACGGATTATGGTGATGAACCGATTAAAAACATAATAAGTATGATAAAATCCAATGTATGCAGTGGGGAGGAATCGCTATGAAAGATACAATGAAACGTGTGATCACACGCAAGCGACTCTTGATTTTTATGTTCACATTATTACTTCTTGTTCCATTGGCAATTGTCAGTTACACGTTCTATACGAATTTGAGCCAAGGTGTTCAAAATGAGGAATTAGAAGATGAGTACGCCGAGCGTGTACGAGAGTTACAACTCGAAGTATCCAAAGGAGATCCCTTCAATCTACGGGGAAATGCGACGAATAAGACACGTGTCGAATTAGTGGTTAGCTATGACAAAAACAAGCTCAGTCGAACGAGCCTCGTGAAAAATATGCATCTGATGACCCATCAAAAAATCTCTGCCCGCTCAAAATGGGGTGCCATCCCAATGACCGAAGAGAATATTACGGCTTCTTCTGAATATTTGACACTTCTAAAGACGCATAACAAAGTTGGACCGAACGTATATGATGAGTTGCGAACGATGCTCGAGAACTGGGAGAACGATGACTTCAGCAAAGCAGACCAAGAACAGGATCGCCTCCTCCGTTTGTTAAATGCGAATCGTGGATTCTCGAACGGGTTAGCTACGGCAGCCGAGGAAGAACTTTATATTTTGAATAACTTTGGTCCCGACTATCTGCATACACTAACTGCTATTTCGACTCCCACCCAATGAGATTTGATGATAGCAAGTACATAAAAAAGCGTTCTTGCAGGAAAGAACGCTTTTTTTTGTGCAGAGAACTAACAAACGTTCTACGTGACTTGACTTTCGACAACCTCTAAACAGACGTTAGCGATGTTTCGACTTTCCCGTTGCTTTATTGGTCATTTATGAAAATGACTCAACCCTTTCAGACCTGTTAAGGTGTTTGATAAAAATCATCAAAAAAAGACCCTAGCCTCAGCTAGGATCTACGGATACCGGTGGTCGGAGTCGAACCGACACTCCAGAGGAACACGATTTTGAGTCGTGCGCGTCTACCAATTCCGCCACACCGGCATATTATGTTGGAGGCGCCAGTCGGAATCGAACCGACGATAGAGGAGTTGCAGTCCTCTGCCTTACCACTTGGCTATGGCGCCAAATTAGATGGAGCGGAAGACGGGATTCGAACCCGCGACCCCGACCTTGGCAAGGTCGTATTCTACCACTGAACTACTTCCGCATAGTTGGCTGGGCTGGAAGGGATCGAACCTTCGCATGTCGGAATCAAAATCCGATGCCTTACCACTTGGCTACAGCCCAATAAAATGGGGCGACTGAAGGGAATTGAACCCTCGAATGCCGGAATCACAATCCGGTGCGTTAACCACTTCGCCACAATCGCCATAATAAACAGGGGCAGCAGGAATCGAACCCGCGCTGACGGTTTTGGAGACCGTAGTTCTACCGCTAAACTATGCCCCTAAGTGGTGGGGGGGGGCGGATTCGAACCGCCGAACCCGAGGGAGCGGATTTACAGTCCGCCGCGTTTAGCCACTTCGCTACCCCCCCACATGGTGGCTTTGGACGGAATCGAACCGCCGACACAAGGATTTTCAGTCCTTTGCTCTACCAACTGAGCTACAAAGCCATGTATGTAGTAATTTAATTAAAAAAATGGCGGTCCTGACGGGGGTCGAACCCGCGATCTCCTGCGTGACAGGCAGGCATGTTAACCACTACACCACAGGACCAGTGATAATTGCGGGGGCTGGATTTGAACCAACGACCTTCGGGTTATGAGCCCGACGAGCTACCAGACTGCTCCACCCCGCGACGATATAAAATATAAATGGTGACCCGTACGGGATTCGAACCCGTGTTACCGCCGTGAAAGGGCGGTGTCTTAACCGCTTGACCAACGGGCCTTGTTGTGTTGAAAAACTGGCGGAGAGCAAGGGATTCGAACCCTTGAGACGGTTTTGCCGCCTACACGAATTCCAATCGTGCTCCTTCGGCCACTCGGACAGCTCTCCAAAAAGAGAAAAGTGGCTCCGCAAGTAGGATTTGAACCTACGACCTACCGGTTAACAGCCGGTTGCTCTACCACTGAGCTATTGCGGAACGATCTTGCCTGGCAACGTCCTATCCTCACAGGGGGAGACCCCCAACTACTTTCGGCGCTGAAGCGCTTAACTTCCGTGTTCGGCATGGGAACGGGTGTGGCCGCTTCGCTATCGCCACCAGACAAGTATTATATTAACATCATTTAAGAATAACGTCAATATGTTTTAAGAGATTGTTCTCTCAAAACTGAAGATTCATCAATACAAACCATAGACTAGATCAAAGCCTCGACCGATTAGTATCATTCAGCTCCACGTGTCACCACGCTTCCACCCATGACCTATCTACCTCATCGTCTCTGAGGGGTCTTTCTTGATTGCTCAAAGGGAAATCTCATCTCGGAGGGGGCTTCATGCTTAGATGCTTTCAGCACTTATCCCGTCCGCACGTAGCTACCCAGCGATGCTCCTGGCGGAACAACTGGTACACCAGCGGTGCGTCCATCCCGGTCCTCTCGTACTAAGGACAGCTCTCCTCAAATTTCCTGCGCCCACGACGGATAGGGACCGAACTGTCTCACGACGTTCTGAACCCAGCTCGCGTACCGCTTTAATGGGCGAACAGCCCAACCCTTGGGACCTACTCCAGCCCCAGGATGCGATGAGCCGACATCGAGGTGCCAAACCTCCCCGTCGATGTGGACTCTTGGGGGAGATCAGCCTGTTATCCCCAGGGTAGCTTTTATCCGTTGAGCGATGGCCCTTCCATGCGGAACCACCGGATCACTAAGCCCGACTTTCGTCCCTGCTCGACTTGTAGGTCTCGCAGTCAAGCTCCCTTCTGCCTTTGCACTCTTCGAATGATTTCCAACCATTCTGAGGGAACCTTTGGGCGCCTCCGTTACTGTTTAGGAGGCGACCGCCCCAGTCAAACTACCCACCTGACACGGTCCTCCAGCCGGATCACGGCTGCGAGTTAGAGACTCTATACGCAAAGGGTGGTATCCCAAGGGTGTCTCCACCGAAGCTGGCGCTCCGGTTTCACAAACTCCCACCTATCCTGTACATCGCGTACAAAGCCTCAATATCAAGCTGTAGTAAAGCTCCATGGGGTCTTTCCGTCCTGTCGCGGGTAACCTGCATCTTCACAGGTACTATGATTTCACCGGGTCTCTCGTTGAGACAGTGCCCAAATCGTTACGCCTTTCGTGCGGGTCGGAACTTACCCGACAAGGAATTTCGCTACCTTAGGACCGTTATAGTTACGGCCGCCGTTTACTGGGGCTTCGGTTCAGTGCTTCTCTTGCGATGACACATCCCCTTAACCTTCCAGCACCGGGCAGGCGTCAGCCCCTATACTTCATCTTGCGATTTAGCAGAGACCTGTGTTTTTGCTAAACAGTCGTTTGGGCCTATTCACTGCGGCTTATGTTGCCATAAGCGTCCCTTCTCCCGAAGTTACGGGACCATTTTGCCGAGTTCCTTAACGAGAGTTATCCCGCGCGTCTTAGAATTCTCATCTCGCCTACCTGTGTCGGTTTACGGTACTGGCGCCGACCTCCTTACTAGAGGCTTTTCTTGGCAGCGTGAAATCCGGTACTTCGCCCTACGGGCTCCACGTCACAGCTCAACCTTGTATGCCGGGCGGATTTGCCAACCCGACGGCCTCGCTGCTTGTCCGTGCACTTCCAGTCGCACGGTTACCTTATCCTTCTGCGTCCCCCCATCGTTCAAACGGTGGTACGGCGGTACAGGAATATCAACCTGTTGTCCATCGCCTACGCCTTTCGGCCTCGGCTTAGGTCCAGACTAACCCTGAGCGGACGAGCCTTCCTCAGGAAACCTTGGGCTTTCGACGGAGGGGATTCTCACCCCTCTTTTCGCTACTCACACCGGCATTCTCACTTCCAAGCGCTCCACGGCTCCTCACGATACCGCTTCACTGCTGCTTGGAACGCTCTCCTACCATCCCTTACGGGATCCATAGCTTCGGTGGTATGTTTAGCCCCGTTACATTTTCGGCGCGGCGTCACTCGACTAGTGAGCTATTACGCACTCTTTGAATGGTGGCTGCTTCTAAGCCAACATCCTAGTTGTCTGTGCAACGCCACATCCTTTTCCACTTAACATACACTTGGGGACCTTAGCTGATGGTCTGGGCTGTTTCCCTCTCGACTACGGATCTTATCACTCGCAGTCTGACTCCCGAGTACAAGTCACTGGCATTCGGAGTTTGACTGAATTCGGTAACCCTGTGGGGGCCCCTAGTCCAATCAGTGCTCTACCTCCAGAACTCTTCACCTCGAGGCTAGCCCT